>WFOZ01000917.1 GCA_015487825.1 Planctomycetaceae bacterium | reverse complement strand
GTTCCCAAGCAGGAGCTTGGGAACGAGTTGAACCTGGCGCTGTCCAGTTAGTTCAACATCAAAAACTATGAGAATTACCGGGCCGCCCCAAAGCACAAATCATTTTAACAACTGACGTGCCTGCTTCGCGAATTCACTTTCCGGTGCCGCATCAATTGCTTTTTTCAGATACTCGTCAGCTTTAGGCGACTTGATTTTAAGAAGTTGTTTTGCAAGGCGTAAATATGTCTGCGATTTTTTAATATTTTTATCTTTGGCGGAAACTACAGAAGTTGAAGCAGCACCAGGTTGCGATGATTTTTTGTTACCCAGTCGCTCTTTTACGACCTTTGCCAAATCGCTTTCCGGATATTGTTTGAGAATTTTCTGATAGAGCCTGCTCTCATCCCGTCGTTTCCGTTTTTTACGAAAACCATCTGCCTGAATCAGCAATTCCGTTTGAGCGATTGTTTCTTCGCTGAGTTCGACTGATTCTGCCACAGCCTGAACCTGCCCCGCAAGTGTTCGGGAAGTCGCACAGTTTTCTTTCAGCTTCATCAAATCGTAGGCGGCGTTAAAATCACCAGGGGTATCTTTCAATTTCTGTTCGAGACTGCTCAACTGCTCGGTCACCTGGTCTTGAATCTGTTTTTGAACAGCCGTCATCGTTATCGCTGTTTGAGCAAAACTTTTACCGAGGTCGTAAGGAGCGGAAATTTTAATGGCCTCGGCTAAATCTTTTCGCTTCAGTGCCCGTTCAAGTTTTGATAAATCCTTATTTAATACCTGTGCCTGTGCAGGGGTAAGAATCAGCCCGGCCTGTTGAAGATTGCGTTTCAGAAAACCGTGCATATCTGAGGGCTTGCCTGCTCCGGAATGAAGTTCTTTGCCATCAGCACGAAAAACGAAAACTGCAGGGACTCCCTGTTTTTCAAACTTGAAGGCACGTTTGGCAGCGGCCCACACTGGTGTGTCTGCATCGATTTTCAAAATCGCGTACTGCTTTTTCAGCGGTTGTAACTGCGGCACACTCGCCAGTTCCTGCGACATTTCCCGACAATAGACACACCAGTCCGCCCCGGCGATCACCAAAGCGGGCTTGCCGAGTTGCGTCATTTGCTGCTTCAACTCCTCAAGACTGCGAACATCATCCGCACGAACAGAGCTTTGCAGAAAGGTAACAGATACGACCATCAAAATAAAACGGATGGAGAGTTGCATAATTTAACCTCAATTTTGATTCGGCGGAGGCCCGATAATGACTTCGGGAAACACCCGCCATCTGAACAAAGTTATCTTACACGAAAAGCCAAGTTAATCAACCAGATTGCTCCGTTATTCGAGTTAGACTCTCAAACAGGCTGCCCTGATAACAGTTCAAGCTTGTAATTGAGAATCTTTCATTGGTACGATGAACCGGTGCTACTCCCAACCTGTCGGTACAATTTGCGGACATTTTCTGGATAACCTCATGCTGCGTATCAATGCGAGTTTTCAACGGCCTCGAAGTCTGCAATCAACCCGGCGGAGTTTTCTGCAGGTCGGTTCGCTGGGACTGGCCGGGCTTTCTCTGGCGTCATTGGAAAAATTAAGAGCCAGTGAGAACGTCGATTCTTCCCAAAGCGGGAATTCTGTGATCCTGCTCTGGTTAAGCGGTGGTCCCGGACATATGGAAACATGGGATCCGAAGCCGCGGGCACCAGTCGAATTTCGAGGACCACTGACTGCAATTGATACCAATGTGCCTGGTATTCAATTGGGAGAATTGATGCCCGAACAAGCGAAGGTTATGGATCAGCTAGCGATTCTTCGCACAGTCAATCATGGAACGGGAGACCACACCAAGGGAAATCACTGGATGCTCACCGGTTACGAAGGCCCGGCTTTCAATGCTCCCGACAACCGTATTCAGCGAAGACCTTCGATGGGATCGGTCGCTTCTCAAATTCTGGGACCGAACAACCCGGGGATGACACCTTACGTGGCAGTACCTCATTTACGGGGAGGTACCGATAACATCTTCCACTATTCCGCCTACCTGGGAGGAGGGACAGATCCATTCATTGTTAATTCTGATCCGAACGAAAAAAACTATCGCGTTCGCAACTTGACAATGGCTCCTGAACTGTCGTTGGATCGACTCTCAAACCGCAAAACCCTTCTGGCAGACCTTGATCATTATCGCAGCGCAGTTACCCCTGCGATGAAAAATCTGGAAGAACACCAACAGGCTGCCTATGAACTATTACTGAGTAAAAAAGTTCGAGACGCTTTCGACATTTCACTCGAACCCGATCCCTTACGCGATACTTACGGCCGGCATACTTTTGGCCAAAGTGCCCTGGTGGCACGAAGGCTTGTCGAGCATGGTGTACCGTTTGTTACAGTCAACTGCGTTCCGTGGGACCACCACGGCTCGGCGAATCGATACACTCTGATGGAAGGAGCCAACAAGCTGATCCCGCCTCTGGATACTGCCATCGCGGCGTTGGTAAAAGACCTGATTGATCGAGGACTTTACGAAAAAACATTGATTGTCGCGATGGGAGAATTCGGGCGAACTCCACGTGTCAATCGATACGCAGGTCGTGATCACTGGGGGAATACCTTCAGTGTACTGATGGGGTGTGGCAGCATGAAAATGGGACAGGTCATTGGTAAATCGAGTGCCCGAGGCGAGCGAGTTGATGATCGTCCAATAGACCCCCAGGATATCGCAGCCACCATCTATCACCACCTTGGAATCAACCCCTACAGCACTGTTTTTCGTGACTACCTCGATCGCCCCATGCCCCTGCTGGATCACGGAAAGGCGATTCAGGAACTTTTCGGATGAAGCCGCATTATATGCACTTACGAAACAGGTTAGTATCTTATCAACAAGATGCTGCGCAAAGGTGACCGGATGTGTCAAAAGAATTATTTTGAACCACGAATAGACACCAATAAACACGAATGGGCACAAATGAAATCATTCCATCACACCTTCAGTTTTTCAGTTTGTTGTAGGATGGCGTGCTTGCACCCATCTTCGCGTGCCGAGTTGCGTTCAATGAAGAATAGAGAGTCAATCTGTTATCATTGTGCCATTGATACACCGGCATGAGACTGATACGGCATTAGAT
>WFOZ01000916.1 GCA_015487825.1 Planctomycetaceae bacterium | reverse complement strand
TGATCGCCACATATTTATTACTTTGTCCGGTAGGCAATTTGCTGAACGAGACAGAAACGGGAAAATGAATACCGTCTGCACGCCTTGCATTTAAATTTATTTGTTGATTCGGAGCAGACTCGCCGATTTCCAGGTTCGGAATCAGTTTCTGTACGGGCTGATTGATTACATCGGTTAATTTAAGAGCAAACAGTTGCAATCCGGAGCGATTTATCGATTCAATTTCTCCGCGAGGTCCAATCGATAAAATACCTTCAGCGGCATTGGCGACAATTGTTTCTGAACGTGTCATCTCCGCCAGTGCGATGCGTCTGAGTGGTCCGACAAGTATCCACCATAAAACAGGGGCGCAGGCGAATGCCAACATGCAGGCATCGATAATCGCTTCTGTCTGACTGCTGAGAGATTGAGGCAGTACATACGGAAGCGTAAGCATTACCGCTACTTCAACAACGAAGATGATCAGCAGCATCACGCCAAGCAGACGGCCCGGAGAACGCAGAAAACGGGGAGAGGCATTATGGTCGAAAGGCATGATGAACCAACGGGCAAGCGGTGAGCGGGGAAGGGTTGCTGTTCTGTTTCCAAAAGGCATAGTAAAACTACTCTATTAGGTGGACGCAAGCGGAATGGGAACCATCGGGGCCTGAAAGCCCTTTTGTTTTCGACGGTTCATCAGTCAAAGAAAGTCAGCAAAGGTAAGCAATAGACTTTTCAGGGCATTAACTATGCCACTTGGCACTGAAAAATCGATTTGCCGGCATTGATAGTACAAAAAAGCAGATTTAAGGATTTTGCTGAAGGTTTAACAGTTTGTCGTGAACAGTAACTGACCAGAAGGTGATCAATTACTGTTCAACGAGCTTGAAGTTGCTGTTCTGTATTTATCACATGAGATGCTCTGTTAATTCAAAGAGAACTCAAGCATGGCAGTCTGTCTCGTGTGGGTATGCTGTACTACAGGCAGGTAAAAGTATCAGGTTTAGTGGCTGCCTGATTCAGCTCCCTGAACAACGATTTCGAAGCCGAGATCTTTAATCATTTCGGCATCTTCATGCGGCGTCTGACCGGTGGTGGTGAGGTAGTCGCTGACGAAAATCGAATTAGCCGGATACAATCCGAAAGCCTGCATCGAACGTAGATGAACTTCGCGACCTCCTGCGATACGAATTTCGGTCGCTGGGTGCATAAAGCGAAACAGGCAAAGTGCTCTCAGGCAGCGCTGCGGCGTGAGTTGTTCTACATTTTCCAACGGCGTGCCTTCAATCGAAGTCAGGAAATTGACCGGGATCGATTTGACGTTCAGTTGATTCAATTCGATTGCCACATTAACCAGATCGCTGTCGGTTTCTCCCATACCGACGATAATGCCGCTGCACAATTCCATCCCGGCATCTGAAGCAACCTGCAACGTATCGAGTCGATCCTGATAGGTGTGCGTTGTGCAGATTGTTTCATAATATTCGCGGGATGTATTCAAATTATGGTTGATACGATCAACTCCCGCTTCAGCCAGGGTTTTTGCCTGTTCCGGTTTGAGCAGTCCCAGGCAGCAGCAGATATGCAATCCAAGTTCTTCTTTAATTCGCTTGACCACATTGACAACGTGACCGATTTCTCGATCTGTCGGACCGCGACCGCTGGCAACGATGCAATACGTTTTCGCCTGATTTTCGGCTGCCTGTTTTGCCCCTGCAAATAATTTTTCCTCGTTCAGCCAGACATATTTTTCTATCGGGGCATCAGAAACTTTCGATTGAGAGCAGTAGCCACAATCTTCTGGACAGAGGCCGCTTTTCGCATTTTTCAGGTAATAAAGCTGCACCTGGTTGCCAAAATGAGCCTTGCGGACCTGATAAGCAGCATGAAGCAGAGGCAGAATCTCTTCGTCCGGGCAGGTGAGAATATCGTGCAGCGTCTGCTCAGCGGGCGTTTGACCAGCCAAAACCTGTTCTGCCAGCTCATTCCAGTTGGTTCTTATTGTGGTCGTTTCCATTGTGTCGCTAATCTCTTGTAGATGATGATATATTAATAATTCTGATGGTGTTGTTGATATAACTATAGTATATGAAAAGAGTTAAGGTTGTTTTTGTTGAGTTTGATTTTCCCTGAGATGGCTTTGGAAATCCGTCTTACATCCTGACGCTTCTTTTTGGGGGCACAGGAATTTTACTTGTGAGTAAAGCGGGCTGATTCTACCGGTAATAAAACCGGGATGGAAGGGAGTTGATTGAAAGGGGGCGTTGTTTTTCGTAGGCTGGAAACGTACCTATCCATGAGAGATAAGACTACAAAACAGGGAAGTTGAGGTTTCGCGTCTGGCGGGTTCTGTTTTATGCAGCTTGGTAAACTTCTGAATTTTTTTGAGGCTTCGCCCGCTTTAAGCCTGCTGCGCTCCCCCAATGCTCCGTTTGTGATCGATTTTCTGGATCAGCAGTTTAAGCATTCGGGACAAATTTCGATTGCTCATTCGGAACTGATCGCTGCTTTTCAAGCGTATCAGGATGAAATTAAAGAGAGCTATCCCGATAAGCTCCCTTCGAAAGCAGATGTCTAT
>WFOZ01000915.1 GCA_015487825.1 Planctomycetaceae bacterium | reverse complement strand
TTCCAGTGCAAAACCTCTTACCGTGGCAACTGAAAAATTTCTGTTGATGGGAAATGTCGAGGAATCCCGCTTACTGGAGACCGCAAAATGGGCAGATGAAATCCTGCTTGATATTCAAAAACAGTTCGGCACAAAAGAAATTCCTGTCTGGAAAGGTCGGCTGGCAATTTATGTGTTCAAAGATCGTTACGATTACGATGAATTCAATCGCTCTATTGAAAACAGACAACCTGCGAAAACTCTTTTCGGACATGGAAAGGTAACTGCAAATTATAATGACGCCTATGTCGCAGTTTTAGATACCGGTAACACGAACGCCACTTCGAGACCTTCATTGAAATGGACACTTGCAAAATCTCTGGTCTCTGCTTTTCTCCAGACAAATGCCCGGACCAGGCCAAACTGGCTGATGGAAGGAGCCGGCTGGGCAATTGCGAATAAACAATTGCAGGGTGAAGCATATCAAAGAACAATGATGCAATCCGCAGCAGAAGTTTTGCGGGAACTGAAGCAACCGCAGGATTTGTTCACGAATGGAACGTTTGCTCCGGATGCAACAGAGCATGTTGGCTACGTTACAACTCGTTTCTTGCTCAGTAGGGGAAATGCTCAGCAGTTTCGACGTTTTGCGAAAATGATCGTTGACGGAAAGGATGTTAACGAAGCCTGCCGGGCGGTTTACAGCGCAACTTCTGCCAACCTCGCTCAGGGTGTGCTAAATGCTCTTCGATGATATAATCAGCTCCGTCAATTCATTATTTTTGAAATGAGCCTGGAGCTGTTATGTCTGTCGATGATATTCTGGTGATTGGAGGAGGCGTTGTTGGTTTATCGATTGCCCTTGAACTTGCAGAATGCAAGTTGAAAGTCAGGGTCATTGATCGTGGATTTGTCGGCCAGGAAGCATCCTGGGCAGGAGCGGGAATGATACCGCCCGGAGAGATTCATTTCGAAAATGAATCGTACCGTAAAATGGCCCGGCTCAGTTCGCAAATGTGGCCCGGCCTTTCGGAAAGAATTTACGAACTTTCCGGCATTCATAACGAATACCGACCGTGTGGTGCGATCATTGTTCCCCGGGCTGGTTCGAGTTCATCAGAATTTGAAAAAGAACAGCTCTGCTGGAATAAGCAGGGGATTGATACCAGTTTAATAGAGTCTTCAGATCTCCCCGGGTATCAACTTTCTGAATCGGCGGGTGAGGGCAAATCATATCTGCTTGCAGGGCAATCGCAGGTAAGGAATCCCCGTCATCTCAATGCGATGAAGTATGCCTGTTTGTCGCTGGGAGTTCAAATTACAGAACATCAGCAGGTTCATGCTATTGAAACTGAAGGAGAGAAAATTGCAGCCGCAATAACCGATATTGGTCGCTACTCTGCAGATCGTATTGTCTTTGCTGCGGGGGCCTGGTCAAAAGAACTTGGACAACTTTTGAACGTAACATTACCTGTTGAACCAATTCGAGGGCAAATTGTGCTGTTGAATACACCGGGGCAACTGAAGCATATTGTCGAACAGGGAAAGCGATACCTGGTGCCTCGCTCTGATGGCCGTCTGCTTATCGGGGCAACTGAAGAACATGTTGGATTCGTCAGGCACAATACAGCTGGTGCGGTACGGGATCTCATTCAATTTGCAACCGAGCTGGTTCCTTCTCTCGATTCCGCAAGTGTCGAAAAGTGCTGGGTCGGTTTTCGCCCCGGCTCTCCCGATAAACTGCCAATTCTGGGCCAGCTCGTTCCCTGGGAAAATGCCTTCGTGGCGACAGGACAATACCGAGCCGGCCTTTCCCTCTCGCCCGTCACCGGTAGGCTGATGCGTCAATTACTTCTGGATGAATCGCCAGAGATATCGTTATGCGACTTTTCCCCCAGCCGATTTACAAAGCCCGAATAATTTGGGATTCACCCGGCTAAAACGCATTTGTTGTTGATCATCTCTGTGCTACTAACATTAAAAGTTTACGAACGGTGCGCAAATTATTTCAGCAAGGAAACGCAACCTCAATGAATCTTAGAGCTTAGTTGGACAGTGCCAGGTTCAACTCGTTCCCAAGCTCCTGCTTGGGAACGCACAGGTGGGA
>WFOZ01000914.1 GCA_015487825.1 Planctomycetaceae bacterium | reverse complement strand
GTGTAAGGCTTTTGATTTTTTATTGATTGTTCAAGGCTTGCGATTTGTTTTCGCGTTTCGTTTAATTCAGGGGCAATTATTGTGATATAAAAATCTGCCAGCTTCTGTTGAAGCTGACTCGAGCGTTTCTCAGCAGGGAGTTTTACAATTTCCAGTATTTCCGGACTGACCTGGGCAACTTCTGAAACAATCGGATTGTCTGTCAGCGAGAATTGAAAATGCCCCAGGTTATGATTTGTATGTGATGATTGCTGTTCAACTCTGATAACTATCTGCTCGCCTGCCTGAAGCTGAAATGCCTTTTTCGGGATCAGTGTCAATGTATGAGGCTGTTCCAGCTGCCCCGCTACAGCCCAGCCTCGTTTGTCTGGATCTTTTTTATCCAAGACGAAAGAGGCCTCGAACCCCGGCTGTTCATGGTCGGCGAATGTTTTGACCAGTTCGATCGGCCGGGAGATACTGAGAGAAAATTCCTGCTTCGGATTGGGAGATTTTTCAACCGTTTTTTCCCAGATGACTTTTTTATTTTCGTCCATCGCCGTCACACGAAAGTTACTAAGTCTGCTCTGTAAATTATTGTCGGTGCGGTTCCAGATGATAATACGATCAACCGGATGTGTCGCATTCAGTTTTACTTCCCACCAGGGATTCTGCGATGTCTCCGTATGCGTTGTCGATTTTGCGGCAAAGTAATCGCCATTGGTATTGTTATCAACAGCCAGTTTTGCAGGACCGGAAGACGCAGTACTGCTTTGTGTTGCTTCGCCCTGTAAGGCAATATTATTACCTGCGGAAAAAACCTGTACTTCAGCAAGGGAAAGAATTTTCTGTTTACCCGGAATCTCGACACGCACGTACCGAACCTGTGGCGAACTGTTCCCGGCTGGTTCGATATTTGCGGAAATCCGAGTCACGACAAAGTTGCCTCCACCAAGCCCTGCCCCTTTACCGGGAAGTGACTCATCCGGCAATGTTTCCAACCGAATTGCGGTCCACTTTGCCGCAGAGTTTTTTTCTGCGGAAGCGGGCGATAGTCGAATTTCGTAATTCTCGTTCGGCTTCGCCTGCTTCAAAAAAAGCGATTTTCCATCTCGAATCTGAATCTTACTCTTTTCAGAAGAATTTGCCTGCAGGGGCGTAGTGAGCTCCCATTTTATGGGAGTGTTTATTCGCGATTCCCACTTCTTCTGTGAGGCGAGCAGTTGTGGCGTTGGTGTTTTCAGTTTGGTCTTGAGTTTCTCAAGTTGTTGTTGCCAATCTTTTTTTTGCTGTTTCTGCTCCTGCGTATAATACTGGAGCAGAGGGCTTTCATCGCGTCTATCTGCGTCTTCTGTATTGTTGAGAATGGCAAAAATCTGGAAGAACTCTTTCTGCGAAATCGGATCGAACTTGTGAGTATGGCAGTTTGCACAAGTCATGGTGGTTCCCATCCAGACGGCAAAGGTCGTATTTACGCGGTCGATAATTGCGGCATTGCGAAACTCTTCGTCGTTGGTTCCCCCTTCGTTATTAGTAAGAGTGTTCCGATGAAACGCGGTTGCGATCAGTTGATCATCACTCGGATGGGGAAGCAAATCGCCAGCCAGTTGTTCGATAGTAAACTGATCAAACGGTTTGTTCTCATTCAACGATTTAATGACATAGTCCCGAAAAGCCCAGATTGTGCGGGGCGGGTCATCTGCATAACCTGCTGAGTCTGCATAGCGGGAAAGATCGAGCCACGCTCTGGCCCAATGTTCGCCATAAGCAGAAGAAGCCAGGAGGCGATCAACAACCCGCTCGTATGCCTGGGGAGTTTTATCATTCAGAAAGGCCGTCACTTCCTGCGGCGTTGGAGGCAATCCGGTCAGATCCAGGCTAAGACGACGGATTAATGTTTCGCGGGAGGCCTCTGCTTCGGGAGCAAGTCCTTCGGCTTCAAGTCTCGCCAGAACAAAATTATCAATCCCGTTTCGAACCCATTTCTTATCCTTAACATCGGGAAGAACCGGACGTGTTAGTTTCTCGTAAGACCAATGCCCTGCAATCTTCCCTCCCTGCTTGAGCCACTTCCTGATTTTTTCGATTTCAGCTGCCTCCAACTGAGAACCGGTGTCAGCAGGAGGCATCACTTCCGAATCGTCCTTTGTAACGAGCCTGCGATACATTTCGCTTTCTTCCGGTTTGCCGGGAACAATTGCAGGTTCGCCGGAATCAGTTTCAGCAAAAGCTCCTGCCTTTGTATCAAACCGCAAACCACCTTCCCGCTTATTCTGATCCGGACCGTGGCAATGAAAGCATTTATTGGAAAGAATCGGACGAATGTCTCGCGTGAAATCAAGAGGTTCTTCCGCATAGACAGCCGAAATACTGCACGCAAAGCAAACAGTGACAACAAGCAGAACAGAAAGGAAAGTTCGCGCGATCATAATTAAAAACTCTCGCTGGTGGGAATTATAATGGAGGGCTCCAAAATGAGTGCATTAAGCCACACAAAACCTCACTGTCTATTATACATAGCACATCAACCAATACAACTGTTACTCGATATACCCACTTTTATTAGTTCAAGACAACTGTCTCACAAATGCATGTGCACGGCTCCGTGAGCCGTGCAGAGTTAATCGCGAGGAATCTTTACAATAACTGCAACCTCAACTGCAACCTCCGTGATGCACGAATGATTTCTGGCTATTAGTGTCATAAAGAAATTGGCTTGAGGTAAAGCCTCGTTAATCATTAAACAGACCATTTAATTCCAACTGCAGGTGTTTGACCACGACTTTATTTCCTGATAGCCCGATCACATTTTCCATTTCGTACGGATCGTTCTGCATGTCGTAAAGTTCATTCATCCCTTTCAGGTCGTTGTATTGAATGTACTTCCATCGTTTGGTGCGAATTGCCCGGTAGCCCATTTTGTGGACGCGGGGGAACACGGTGTCGGTGTTGTATTCGATGAGAAACGAGCTGCGCCATTTTCCCGAGCCGTTACCTTCCAGCAACGGCACAAGGCTGACTCCATCCATCTGCGTTTGAGGTTTTGCTCCCGCCAACTCCAATAGTGTTGGAGCCAGATCGACATTGAGTGCAAATTCATCAACAAGGCTTCCCGGTTTGAATTCAGCAGGATAGCTGATAAGCAGTGGAATGCGCAGACCTTCTTCGTAAGCCAGCCGCCGTTCGACACTCAGACCATGTTCGCCATACCAGTAGCCGTGATCACTCGTTAAAACGATCACGGTGTTATCGAGTTGCCTGCTTTTTGTCAGTGCGGAAAAGAGCTGACCAACGCCGTCATCAACCGCGGCAAGCATTCGCAACCGATCACGTACTGTTTCGTCGGAAGTTCCTGTTTTACGACTCAATGCAGGCAGCCCTTCGATCTTCTGTAGCAGCGCCGCTTTGCCTGCTAATGTGTCCAATACATTCAAACGTCTCGGGATGGCGTCAGTCTCGTATAATTTTTCATGACGCCGGGCCGGCAAAAATTTTGCTGCTGCCGGATCGGAGATACTTCCGTCATCGTGCTGGATCAGCTCCGGATGTAGCGCCTTGTGTGCCACATACAAGCAGAACGGTTTACCTCGCTGTTGCTCGACAAATTCAACCGCTTTCTCATTCAACACATCGGTGGTGTGTCCTATATGTTTGCTTCTGTGACCATTCACATTCAACATGGGATCGAACGAGGTCCCCTGCCCTTTCATGCTGACCCAGTAATCAAATCCCGGTCGAGCCGAATCGTCGTTGCCCATGTGCCATTTGCCAACGTAGCCGGTTTCGTATCCGGATTGCTGTAACAGACGTGGGAACGTCTTTAGTTTATGGCTCGCCGGGCTGCGATTGGTGTTATCGAGAATGCCGTGATGATGCGTGTAAAGTCCGGTCAGCAAGCTGGCTCTGGCTGGCGAACAAAGCGGCGTCGTGCAAAACGCATTGCGAAACCGGACTCCTTCCCGGGCGATGCGATCGATATTTGGAGTTCGCACAAACGGATGGCCCGCACAACTAATTTCATCCCATCGCAAATCATCAACCAGTATAACAATAATGTTCGGCCGCTTAGTTTCCCCGCAATTGCCAGACGATGCCAGAGCGGAAAACAGGAGAACGAACGGGACAATGACTCGGGAAGTATTCATTATCATGATTTTTTATCCTGAGGAATAATCTGTGAGGCACGTTATGTTCTGGAGATTCACCGGGTTGTCTGCTATTGGTGAACTGTATACTCTAATCGCGTTGCCGTTTGTACGCCAACGTAACAGATAATATCCCTCGTTCCCACTCGGCTGACTGTCAATGAGTCACCAGAAAGATTGATTCTGTCATGAAACAGGCATCATGTGTTTTGGTACTAGCGATAATATTAACCTGCCCGGTTACTCTTATTGCTGAGGAAAACTGGTCCCAACTTCAGGGAAACGCAGCCAGGTCGGGGAATGCACCGGATGTTTCACTGAAAGATTCACTCGGTTTAATTGCATCGGTACCGTTAACCGATGGCATTTATGCATCGCCGGTCGTGAAAGACGGCATCGTTTATGTGATTGATGGAGCGGGAGTTGTTTTCGCTATCAATGCTGAAACTCAAACGGTGATCTGGAAGCTTGCAACAAAAGGAGGCCCCGGAAACTGTAACAACGTGGCCGCTCCTGCGGTGATTGGAAAGTACCTGCATGTGGGGACGACTGCGGGGTACTATTATGTGCTGAATCGAAATAACGGCAACATCGTCAAAGTGATTGATTGCGAAGAACCGGTTTTTTCTGCACCTGTTGTGGGGAATGAACGCGTTTATTTTGCAACACTTGGTGCTCAGGTTTATGCGGTCGAGGCGGATGGGGAAATTGTCTGGAAATGGGATTTTGTGAAAGAGGTCATCGGATTTTCCGGAGATCGCTGGAGCGGAGAAGACTGGCTTGCCTTTCGTAAAGAAAGAGTCACGTGGCGAGATCACTTTGTCTGCTCGCGCGATATCTGCCTGATCGAAAAAACCATCGTCATGCCTGCGGGCGGGCGAACCGTTTTCCTGGATGATGCCGGCGATGCACCAAAGCTGCGAATTATCGGACTGATCCCAAAACTCGCCGGTTCCGAATACCCCGCCACTTTAGGGCAAAGTGCTGACGAGACGGGCAATGTGTTTGTTCAATGGCATCGCAGAGATAACGCAGGTCGTGTCGAAATAATGCGACTTGATGGAGACGAAATAAAAACTCGCTTCGTTCCTGGAAGCGATACATCAATTCGAAAACATGGCCTGTTGAGTTTTGCATCGGTCAGTATTCGGGATAAACAGATTTATCGCGTGCGACCCGAACAGGGTGCTGGCCTCTGTTTGTGCACTACTGATACGGGCGAAACGATTACAATGAATGCCGCCGCTGCAATCAGCCCGCCGGTTATCACCCGTAATCATGTTGTTTACGGGGGATTGGATGGCAAACTGTATGTGGTGCAACTCGACAGCGTTGGTGGCAATAAGGTTACCTCATTTGCAACTGCTTTTGGTTCGGCAATTTCAGCACCTCTTGCGGTAACCAATGACACTGTTTTTGTTGGCTGCGAAGATGGCTATCTCTACATTTTCGGCGAAAATGGGAAAGCAGATTTGCCGACAATAAATTTGAAAATCGCGAAGATTCGCAGTCCGTTAACCGGCCCATTGGCTGATAAGAAATACGACTGGTACACCAACTATGGCAACTTCAGTGGGACCAACTCCAATGATCAGAGTCTCAAGCCGCCGCTGCGAATGCGCTGGGCGAGACGGCTCGCGGGAACTGTCAAACATCTTCCCGTTTGTGGCGGCGGACGGCTCTACATTCACACTGCTGAAGGTCAGGTTCTTGCGTTTGAACAGGATACCGGTCGTTTGCTTTGGCGGCGGCATTGGCCCGATGTTTATCTTTCTTTCACTTCGCCGCTTTATATCGATGGAAAACTGCTGGTCCCGCAAGCGGGAATTAAACGCTCGGTGATGCGATGTCTCGATGCTGCCACGGGCAAACTGTTGTGGGAAGCACCATTTACAGGTTCCCCCAGCTGGAGCCGTCAGTTCCCGCCAGTCGTGCATAAAAACATTGCCATTTATGCATCCGGTTCGGGTAAATATGCAGCTCAAGGTTCGTTTACTTTCGGCCGTAAGCCGATTAAACCCGGCACCCCGGAAATAACCAGTTGGATTTATTCAAACGACAATCCGTTCTATCCGAAAGATCACGAACCGCGAGTCTGGGCGTGGGATATGAATACGGGAAAATTGCTATGGGAAAAGAATTTTTCGAAGTACGGTCAAGGCGGAAACGATTGCGGCATCTGCCTGTACGATGGGAAATTTTATTATTCTTCGTTCTTCGGATACTCAAACGAAAAGAAAAGACGCCGTGGCTTGTCATCGGAAAACAATGGCCTGACCGCCTGTCTTGATCCACAAACAGGGAAGGTAGTTTGGTTGACGACCGATTATTATGTCACATCGAAATGCACACTCAGTGCCCGCGATGGGCGTCTTTATCTCGGCGGCAACAATCGCGCTAAAGAAGGAACTCAGGATCGGTTCGTCTGGTGCCTGGATGCAAAAGATGGTTCACTGATCTGGAAATCAGATGCAGTTACTTCAGCACTGAATGT
>WFOZ01000913.1 GCA_015487825.1 Planctomycetaceae bacterium | reverse complement strand
GCCCACCTGTTCCCCCGCCGGCAAACATGAGCGTTGGTTCTGACATGCGGTTTCTCTATCGACTCAATTAACCAACAAAATGTCGGTGCGCTGACTGGTTTCAAGGTAGAAGGGATGTTAATGTCTACCAGCCTGTAGATAAACAGGAATCAGCAATCTGATATCTTTTTTAGCACAATACAAAACACCCGGCATTATAATAAAACAGCGATCCTATGAAATTCCCTCCCGTTGATGAACAACTGGCCCTGATTTGTAGAGGCGTGGAAAAAATTGTTCCCGAAGAAGAACTGCGAAAAAAACTGGTACAGTGCGAAAAAAGCGGCAAGCCATTACGTATCAAATATGGAATAGATCCAACCGGCATTGATTTGCACCTGGGGCATACGGTGCCTCTGAGAAAAATGCGACAGTTTCAGGAACTGGGGCATCAGGCGGTTATCATCATCGGCAATTATACCGCTTTGGTGGGAGATCCAAGCGGGCGGGATGAAACTCGAGCCAGACTGACCAGCGAGCAGGTGGAAGCAAACGCTGAAGATTATCTACAACAGGTCGCGAAAGTGATAGACCTCAATAATGCAGAGGTTCATCGTAATGGCGACTGGTTTGCCAAGATGAATTTTGCTCGCATTCTCGAATTATGCAGCAAGGTGACAGTAGCTCAACTGCTGACAAGGGATGATTTCTCGAAACGATTCAAGGAAGAAAAACCGATTTATCTTCATGAGTGCTTGTATCCGCTGATGCAGGGTTGGGATTCGGTAGAGATTCAGGCTGATATTGAACTGGGGGGAACCGAACAGCTTTATACATTCATGCTCTCTAGAGATTTGCAGCGAGATCAGAATTTGCCACAACAGGTCGCAGTAATGTCTCCCATTCTGGTCGGAACCGATGGCGTTCGGAGAATGGGGAAAAGTCTGGGTAATTATATCGGCATTAGCGAACCTGCTTACGAGATGGCTAAAAAGTTCATGCAACTGCCGGATGATGTAATGCAGATGTATTTTGAATTACTGACAGATATTCCTGTTGAGGAAATAGAAAAAATCCTTCAGGGGCATCCCAAACAAGCCAAGCAGACTCTCGCACGGTCAATTATCAGCGAATATCATAGTGCAGAAGAAGCAGATGCTGCGGTTGAGCGGTGGGAAAAGGAGATTTCACAGAAGAAAATCCCTGACGAAATTGAAACACGGGAGCTCTCTCCCGGAGGAGAAAGTAATACATGGGAGAACCGCGATGCTGATGGAAACCCTGTCGTTCGAGCAGTGGAGTTGTTGGTTTGGTCAAAATTGTGTAAATCAACAAGTGAAGCCCGACGGCTGATCAAAGATGGCGGTGGCTATTTGACCGAAGAGAAGATTCGTATTGAAGGTCATGATCAGGAAATTTCTATCGTTGATGGATTACTCGTCTGGGCAGGAAAAAAGAGATTCTGTCGAGTGAAGCCGGTCCCAAAATAAACATGGTGCCCCGGGGCATAAGTATTCAAAAGTGAAATTTAATAAGGAGAAGATGATGTCCGTTGGTTTTGGGATTGTTGGCTGCGGAATGATTTCGCGGTTTCATGCAGAAGCTATTGCACACATTGAAGGTGCAAAATTGGTCGGATGTTATAACGACATGTACGCTGGAGCCCAAGAGTTTGCAGAGGAGCGAAGTTGTATCGCTTACGAAACGCTGGAGGAAATGCTGGCTAATCCGGAGATTCAGGTTGTCACCATCTGTACGCCAAGTGGGGCCCATTTAGAACCGGCCATCGCAGCTGCTAATGCGGGCAAACACCTGCTTGTTGAAAAACCTCTTGAAATTACCTTGGAGCGTTGCGACAAAATTATCGAAGCTTGCAAAAAAAATGGTGTAAAGCTGGGAGCAATTCTCCCTTCGCGATTTGGTGGAGCGAATCTTGCATTAAAAGAAGCGATCGATTCCGGACGCTTCGGCAAGTTAACTCTCGGCGATACTTATGTAAAATGGTGGCGTTCTCAGGAGTATTACGATGGCGGCGGATGGCGAGGCACCTGGGCGATGGATGGTGGCGGGGCATATATGAATCAGGCGATTCATAATGTAGATTTGATCTACTGGTTCATGGGAGAAATTGAATCCGTCAGCGCAGTCGTGGGGACGCTGGCTCATGAACGAATCGAAGTCGAAGATACCGGCGTGGCAGCCGTTCGATTTGCTAATGGGGCAATCGGGACAATTACTGCCACCACAGCCGCCTGGCCCGGGCTTCTCAAGAAAACTGAGATCCACGGCGATGCTGGCTCGGTGATTGTCGAGCAGGATGATGTGTTGATGTGGGATTTTCAGGAAAAACAGGATAAAGATAGCGAAATAGCTGAGAAGTTCGCTAAAAAGTCAGGTAACACCGGCGGTGCAAGTGATCCCTCAGCGATTTCATTTCAAGGACATCAGGATCAATTCGAAGATTTCATTAACGCGATCCAAAACGGAACCGAGCCTTTAATCGATGGAGAGCAGGGGCGTAAGAGCGTCGAAATCATCCTGGCAATTTATCAGTCCTCCTGGACCGGCAAACAAGTGAATTTACCGCTGGAAGGTGATCCGAAACGCCCGGAATAACGGTTTCGGGTTGACGGAAAAATGATAAAGCGCGACAATTTACGCCTTGGTCCGTTTTTCAATGATAAGGTTTCACAATGACATGGAAGTCAATTCGATATCGGCTGGAGTTTCTGGTCTTCAGAACGATGGTTGCAGTTATCGGTGCGTTATCGTTTCGGCAGTCGGTTCGCCTGGCTGAAGGGATTGCCCGATTTGCTTTTTATCGCTTGCCAAGGAAATGGACACGATACGATGTTTGCAGAGAGAATCTGCAAATTGCTTTTGGAGATGAACTGAGTGACGAAGAAGCGGATCGCATTATTCTGGGGATGTGGAAGCATTTGTTGCGACTCATTGCTGAGATGATTCAGATTCCCCGCAAATTGCGTCGTGAAAATTATCGTCAATGCGTCACTTTCAGAAATCGTTCGCTAGCCGTAGAATCGCTTACCAGAGATCGGCCTGTTATTCTTTTGAGTGGTCATTTTGGAAACTGGGAAATGTCGCTGGTCAGTTTTGGCCTGTTCGGGTTCCGTGCAGGAGCAGTCGCGAGAGCTTTAGATAACCCTTACCTGCATGACTGGTTTCGAGATTTTCGGGAACTGACCGGTCATTACATGATCCTCAAATCAGGAGGCTCTGAAGAGATTGTTACAGAAATGGAATCGGAAGGAATGGTCGCAATGCTCGGTGATCAGGATGCGGGGGCTCGCGGTCTGTTTATCGACTTTTTTGGAAAGCCGGCCAGCACCTTCAAGTCAATCGGTGTTCTTGCAATACAATACGATGCACTTATTTGTGTTGGCTATGCCAGAAGGCTGGAAGACGATTTCATTAATAATCGCTGGGCCAGATACGAAATAGGCGTTGAAGAAATAATCGATCCGCGTGATGAGGATTTAGCCGGCGATGTACGGGCCATTACTTCTCGCTACAGCGATGCGTTGGAAAAAGTTATCCGCAGATCGCCTGAGCAATACTTCTGGCTGCATCGACGATGGAAAAGTGAACCTCGAAAACGGAAAAGAAAGCAGCAGGATGTGAAAGCTGCCTGAATGGTTAATGTTGGCAGGCTGCGAATTGAACAAACCGGGATTTTTCTAAATGAGAGTAATTTGTTGAACGGTCATCTCCCACCCAAAGAGTTGTTGCTGGAAACTCATGATTTCCCTTGTCCTTATACCTTTAAGGTGATTGGAGAATCTGGCGATGAGTTTGTACAGAACATCGTAGCGGCAGTTCGATTCGGTATGAAATACGATTTCGATCCTCCTTTCCAAACAAAGCAAACTGCTGCAGGACGATATGTTTCACTGACATTTGAACCCGTCGTAGAGAATCCTGATCAAATCCTCGCCGTGTACGCGGAACTTCAGCAACAGCAAGGAGTGATTTTGCTGCTTTAGTTATTGCCTTTGAAGTTCTGAAGCTTATTACTCATCTGGAAACTGGCAGAACGCATATGCGTGTCTGTTTCGTTACAAATTCAAGGAAGTAAAGCATAGATGCAGGATGCCAGGATATTGGCGGAGGAATTGCAAGCGGACGATGTGAGGCAGCGTCGCAGAGCCGCAAAGATGCTTGCCTTGTTAGAAGATGCTGCTCAGCCTGCGGCGCTGGAACTGTTGACTGCTTTGACAGACAGCGATGAACAGGTACGCCAGTGGAGTACCGAAGCAATCGATATGCTGGGAGCCCCCGATATTTCAGTAGCTTCTGCCATTGCTGATCTTGCCGTTTCCGATACAAACGCCGATGTGCAATATTATTCAATCACGCTTCTGGGGAGACTCGCAGGCAGCGCTGCAAATTATCTGCCCGCAATATTAACTTGCACGAATCAGCAATTTCCCCCAACTGTTCGCATTCGCGCCATCTGGGCGTTGTCTCGCATTTCTATCTCCGAAAACGAAAAAAAGATTATCGAAGTTCTGAATCAGTTGAACAATGATGAGCACGCCGGGGTGAGTGCAGCGGCAGTACGCGCTCTCGCTGCAATTCAATAAAAGCGGTTATAATCGTGGTCCGCACAATTGGACCACGATTGCCTTGTAATACCAATGATTAATTTCGCCGCGGCTTGTGCAAGGCTCAAAAGGTTCCCTCAGGCTACGACTCTCAAATCAAACCAGCCGTGCCGGGGCGATTCAGTTAATCGCTTCCACTTCGGGCTGTAGAACGAATGGGAAAACTCTTACCGGTTGTCCAGCTTCAAATGTTCCTTTGTAATTCAATTGAGCAGAACGGTCAGCGGCAAACTGCAACACAGTAAACTCCAGGCCACAATAG
>WFOZ01000912.1 GCA_015487825.1 Planctomycetaceae bacterium | reverse complement strand
TATTCAACCGGCAAAATATTGACAGCAGGGAACCTCTAGCAGTAATTCAGTGTTCTGAAGGTAATGCAATATGACGGAAGCCTTTTCGATGAAGAAAACAGAAGCATCTTCAATTAAACGACGCGACTTCCTTGGAGCAATCGGAATTGGAGCTGCAGTTGCTTCGGTCGCTCAGTCGCCGGATCAGCTTGTTGCAGAAGATCGACAGCATTCACCTGAAAAACGCAAAGTGTTTTCGAGTGCCCGGCAGGATGGTCGCTTTATCGACACGGCAGGATTTCTTCAACAGCTCATGAAGAATAATCCACCGAAACTTGCTTTCAATCCGAACATGAACGCAGATGAGTTTGGCACATGGCAGAAAGCTATCCGGAAAAAACTACTCGAACTAATGGCATTTCCAGATGTTACCGAGCAGCCACCTCCGAAACGGCTTTGGATTCGCAAAAAAGATGGATACCAGATTCAGAAATGGGAATCCTATCCTGAACCATATTGCGTTGTCCCGTTCATGCTCGTTATTCCCGATGGAGTCAGTCCACAATCGCCTGCACCTGCAGTAATGTGTTTTCCCGGCTCCAGCTGGAGTCTTGAGAGTTTAGTGGGAATTCCTGAAGTTGGTAACAAAGCAAAGAACAACGTCAAAAACAGAACAGACTGGAAGTGGCAGGATAATCGCATGGCGTTGCATTTTGCCAGGCGGGGAATGATAGGCGTGGCCGTGGCCAACCCGGCGACCAACGATACCGACAGCAATATCCGAAATCGTTCAGATGTTTCTCTGAATGCGATCTGGCTGGGACGCAGTTATCTGGGAATTTCCTCGTTCCAGAAGGCCAAAATTCTGGAATGGGTTAGCGGGCAAAGATTTGTCGATAAAAATCGTATTGCGGTTTGCGGCCATTCGCTTGGTTCAGAACCCGCAGACATACTGGGAGTGCTTTATCCTGATCTTGTTAAAGCTGTCATTCACAATGATTTCTGCTGCAACTGGATCGAGCGTTCGATTGCCCAAAATGGGCTGCTGGCTCCTCCACATCATCTTGTTCCCGGCCTGTATCAATGGTGTGACGCAACCGATCTGGAAGCGTCGATTGCTCCACGCCCACTACTTTTTACTGAAGGCGGCAGGGCGAATCAATTGGAGAAAATTCGAGCGGCATATCGATTGAACGGCGTCGAAAAAAACATGAAAGTTTTCCAGTACACAAAGTATATCGATCCTCAATCGCGTCTGTACGACTTCAAACCACTTCCCGAAGGCCTTACACCACAAGAATACTTTGCCTATGCAAACGTTGATGTACAGGAACATTGTTTCCGGCCCAAACGAGCCGTTCCCTGGTTGGCGAACCTGTTTGAACTGGATGATTAATTTCGGTACTACCAGCGATCAGTTTTTTGCGAGGTGCGTTAAGTTTACACAAAATTTAATTTTGGTTACGACTGTCAAAACAAATCAGTCGTGCCGGGATGGTAAAAAACAAGAGTAATAATTACCTGTTATGCGATTATTAAGCTATAACATTCACAAGGGAATCGGCGGCAGAGATCGTCGGTATCAATTGCAGCGAATTATCGATGTCATTGAACATGAAAACCCCGACATCATCTGCCTGCAAGAGGTCGATCATCATGTCAAACGTTCAAAGTTTGATCATCAGCCGGAGTTACTTCAGGAGTATTTCGGATATCAGGCGGCTGATTTTCAATGGAACCACAAAATCAAATCCGGAGGCTATGGCAACTACATTCTCTCACGATTTCCGTTCCAGTCGATAGAGCATGTCTGCCTGAAGCTGATTCATCGCAAAAAACGTGGTGCACAAGTTGCAGTCATTGATTCCCCGGAAGGAGAATTTGTACTCGTCAACTGGCATTTGGGACTGGCTGAAAAACAGCGTCAAAATCAGGTCGCTCATCTTTTCTCGCAAAAGCAATTTCATAAATGCGAGCAGTTACCAACGATGATCGTTGGCGATTTCAACGACTGGCGAAATCAATTGAGCAAAGGGCAACTTGAGCCGAAAGGCTTCACGCAAATCACACGGCCTCCCTCGCGATTCCGCTCTTTCCCGGCTTACATGCCAATGGGTGCCCTCGATAAAGCATTCATCAAAGGGGAGTTTCACATCCACGAAGCCCGCATCGTCAAAAGACCAATCACGCACATCGCCTCAGACCACCTGCCGCTGGTAATCGACTTTCATTTGAAACCGCCTGCTTAAAGAGATCTCCTTGCTCTGTCCAACGACGCAGGGACTGCTGTCACTTCGCGATTGATGATGCGATGTTTGGGCTGCTTGGATTCACGATCACTTCTCTGGTTTTTGGGATGACGACCAGGTCCATATCCTCCATCGGAATTGCTCCGAGCAAGGGCTGGTCTCCCATGACTAAAGCGCCAGAAAAACCAATCCTGTTTTTGTAACGCAGTTCGATCGGTCCGACATAAGGGACCAACTTTTGGCTGCCATCTGCAAGCGTCACTTCTTTTTCATCAATCTCGTCAAGCTTCAGTTGAATCTGAATATGCTCAGGAATACACAGATGGACCGCACCGGTATCAGCCAGAGCATCGACTTCCAGCGGAGATAAATCGGGAAGTCTGGGATTGCTAAGTTGGATTTTTGCGTTTGTTAACCCCATCGAACTCTCCTCGAAAGAAAAAACGCTCTCGTTTCCAGGCTGGAGTCTGGAAACGAGAAAACGCCGAAGTTCTTACGCCTGCTTCATCACTTCAGAGAGAATTTTTGAGGTGCTCTCTCGCATGATGCGGGGATCGACTTGCTCTCCTTTTTGAAGAGTGGCTCGTACTGCTTTTCCGGAGATGAAGACCGGTTTTTCGTCGGAATGATTTTCCATCAGGTCGACGCGTCCCAGCGATTCGTAGAAAGCGGCAAAGCCAACGTTGATCGGTTTGATTTGCAGTTCGCCACCCAGGTTATTGAAGATTTCCTGTGCATCAAAATCACCCCAGATCGCAGAGCCATCGGCGAACGGTGCATCGGCATGTTTACGACCGATGACGATATTCGTGTAGCCATAGTTCTGACGGTAGATTCCGTGCATGACCGCTTCTTTGGGGCCGCCGTAGAACATTTTGATATCCAGGCCGAGAAGAACAACCCGATCTGAAACTTCTTCGTTGCGTGGTCCCCACAATTCCGGGTCGCTGTCACCATCGCCAAGAGCTTTATCGGAAATCAGCTTGTCGTAGGTCTGCATCCGAATTTCTGCGTTGACGTCATCCCCTTTGGTTTCGCCAATGAGTGGATTGAGAACCGCCCCCGCATTTTTTCCTTCACGGATCAATACTTCCAGTGCATAAACGAGTGCATATTCATGGGCACGGTGCAGGGGGTTGCGGGTTTGAAATGCAACAACTGCATCCCATCCTTTTTCTTTGACCAGTGCGCGAGTTTCACGAGGAGACAACACGGAATCACCAAAGGCAGCATTTTTCGGCTGAGGAATTGCCCGGACAGTTCCGCCCAAAAGATGCGTTTTATCTGCATCCCCTTTGAGAACCATATCTGCTCCGGGATGATCTGTTCGCTCGGTCCCATAAACAGATTGCAAATACTTTGGCTTGTCCCATTCAAAAACATCGCTGATTTCCAGTGTCCCTGCAATTTTTCCTTCAGGACAGGTGAGCGCAACGGTTTGACCGGCTTTAAGTTGTCCTGCGAGTTCTGTTGTGACAGGGAAAGAAATCGGAATCGTCCAGGCATATTTGTTGCCATTATTTTCGATGACTGATTCTTCAAGGACCTTGTTGTAAGTGGCGATGTCCATTGGTCCAGTCAATGGACTGAGTGTTCCATCTGCAATACGGAACAGGCTGGAAACATCTGCTGCTGACATCGGCACCTTCACCAGAGAAGCTGCGTCATTTTGAAATTGTTCGACCTGATCAGCGGGAACCGTACAGCAAACCGGCTCTGTCAAGCCGCCATGGGGGGGAATTAAATCGCTCATAATAAATCTGAGTACTCACTATCTCTTGTTAAGAGTGAATTGCCGTTACAACAACGGCACATTTATTCTTGCACTATCTTAAAGTACAAAAAAGAAGCAATGAGCAGAGCTACGTTACCCCACTCCTGTTGCCTGAAGATAGAGCATCGACAGAGTAACCGTCAACCGGGAGTTTTAGCGATTTTGAAAAAACCTGTTATCCTTCTGCTCGTCGACTGAAGGCATCTGTTTTTGCTGATGTGTCCGCTGGCGATTTGCTCAAACCATTTCAATTCATGCTTTTGGAAATTTCTAACGACATTTTATTGCAATTATCCTTAAAAGAGGCAAAATTTGAAAACCTCTCACAACAATGCTCGTTAGTATAAATTCCGAAGTGACTTTAAATGAGAGAAACTAAAACCATTCAAAAAGACAATTTCCTCTTTTTTTAAAGAAAATGTGACTGTACGTGAACTGGTAATGGCTGTATATACGATATGTGTACGTATGCGTATTTCTGGAAGAGGGTTATCTGAAACAGGAAGGGGCAAGAGCTTACGATAACGAAGAAGTAGACCCGTTTGATATTGTATCAGAGGCTTTTTGATAATTAATTGGCAGTATATGTTAGATTCCAACAACCTGAATTCAGAACCGGAACACAACGACGAAGCAAAACGAGTGGTCCAGGAGCAGGTCGTGTTCATTATTGATGATGATGATGATCTGCGCAGGTCTCTCACCTTTATGCTGGAGTCGTTTCATCTCAATATTAAAGCTTTTGAATCTGCTTCGGCATTCCTGGAGGAGCTTGATCCGCATGCGGATGGATGTGCTATTATCGATATCCGTATGCCGGGCATGGATGGCATCGAATTGCAGGAACAACTCATTAAGTTAAATGCGATGTTTCCGGTTTTAATTTTAACAGCCGAGGCGGAAGTTCCACAGGTCGTCGAGGCGATGAAAAACGGTGCCCATCATCTGCTTCTAAAATCTGCAAAAGAAGAGGAAATAGTGGAACGAGTCTTCAAGGCACTCGATTACAGTCGGGAACTGCAAAAAAAGAACCGGGACATTATACAGACAGCCAATCTAATTTCTTCACTTTCCCCAAGAGAGAAAGAAGTTTTGGATTTGGTTATTGACGGATTTCTGAGTCGGGAAATTGCCGAAAAACTGAATATTAAAATCAAAACGGTAGAGGCTCATCGAGGCAACATGATGGGAAAAATGGGAACTTCAAATGTTGCAGAGTTGATTCATAAAATCCTGGAGTTCCGCCGAAGTGGATACGAGAAACAAAAACAACAGTGAAGCAAAGCTTTTAACGAAGCAGGCCAATGGCAGATCTTGAAAATAAAAAGTTGATCTATCTCAAAAGTTTTTTATTCCTTGTTATTCTCTTAACCTGCTTTGTTCTCATTATCTATGAAACCCGTTCGTGGAAGATCACTTTACTGCTGGTGTTAATCAGCTGGTCATCTGCCAGGATTTACTACTTCATGTTTTACGTGATCGAAAAATACGTCGATCCCGAATACAAATTCGCAGGAATTTACTCGTTTCTCAAATACCTGCTTTCCCGTTCTGGAAAACAAGAGTAGGACTCACTATTCAGCAACGACTTCGATGCCACTTAGCAAAGTTCTTCCCGTAATCGGCATCAAGTCGACCTGTAATTTCGTACTCGCTTTTACTCCTTTGAACTCACGAACGATTGCGTTATTGGCCCCACCTGCCTGCTCAGAGATATCCAGTTTATGAAGAACTGGTTGACCTTGCAGGCTGACATCAAAAACTCGCTGACCAGATTGTTTCTCATCCGGCTCCAAGAAATGGAGTCGGACGGTATAGCTTTTTTCCTGTGTTGGAACCGGCGACAAAGTCACCGTCACCGAAGAAGCTCCTTCTACACCAGAAGCAGCGACCCATTTCATTTCGCCCTGCTTGACGAATATCGAATGTTGATGGAAGTATCGTAGATTTTTTCCCGCAACTTTTATGGCTACAGCAGGCGAAGAACCGCCGATATTGGGATAATCGAGCCAAAGCGTTCCATTCTTAGCTTGTCTGTCACCGGGAGCGCCGAAGTTGATGCCGAGGCGTTGAATTTGATCTTTCTTGGTATCAAGCGAAAGAGCACTGTAACTCCAGACTTCTGTTTCCGGGAGATGAACCAACGCCAGCGAAGTAAACAGCGAATAACCACAACTGCAACCGTGTGCCATGTTCGGGGCATTAAGAACGCCATCAGCCGGAATGAGACTGTTTCTGCAACCGCTGCGAAACCCTTCCAGTCGAGACGTATTCGTACTGTCAATATCGCTAAATCCAGCCGCAGCCGCACGGAAGGTCATTAAGTGGGGACTCGCAATCGCGTAATTGCAATGATGTCCCGACTTCGTAAATTCCCACGGGATCGGTTTTCCGGTAATCGGATTGGTACGCAAAATCGGTTCGCCTGTTTCCAAGTCATAAGCTCTTCCCGGTCCCCTTTGATCGAGGATTTGATCATTAAGGACAATAATTTTATCCCACAGGTTTTCGGGGTGTCCTTTGAAGCCTTTGCCGACAGCGTATTTCTTCCAGAGTTCAGAACCATCTTTTCCACGAAATGCAGAGATACCGTTTCGATTCGCCAGCAGCATCACATCTTTTGCTTTACCATACGAAAGCCACGTGCCAACGACATCAGTTCGATGCCTCCAGAGTTCCTTGCCGCTCTTCACATCAATCGCTGCAATGAAACGATCATCGAGTGCTTTGGGGATTTCGCCGCGACGTTTCCAATCGGTGTAGAAGTTTTCCAACGCTCCATCAAAAACGTAAATACGATCCCCGCTGAGTGATACAAC
>WFOZ01000911.1 GCA_015487825.1 Planctomycetaceae bacterium | reverse complement strand
ACCTTTTCAGCAGATGGGTCGTAAGTCAGCTTTTTGATAGGCCGTTTTCTGGATTCACCCGCACGGACTGTCATCGCGGTTCCACAGACAAGAAGAACCAGCATTGCAGTGATGGAAAATCGAACGGATTTGAAACGATTCAGTATAGCCATGTCAATAAACCTCACGCTCCAGTATGAATTTGGAGAAAGTGGACCTCGCCCTGTTGGGCTCAATAAACTACCAATGGTCAATTATTTTGCAGCTTGCGCAAATTTCCGAAGCTCCTCTTTAGGTTATGGCAGTCAAAACAAACCAGCCTCACCGGTATTTCCATCGGATAATGCTTTGGGCGCACAAGCCGACCGCAATCAGGAACCTATGAATATGCTATCGAGTTTCTGCATGGTGATACAATGAAATTATTTCGTTCTAATCAACTTTTTCAAAAACCTTATACCTCAACGGTGAGGAATATACAGGACAGTCCTATTTATTAGGGTTTTGAAGGGGATTTGTTCTGACTGAGTTGTGCCGACTCCCTTTGTGAAAATAGGCAAACAGAGACGTATTTTACCTGTTGTACCAAATCCTCCTGTTTTCTCGCTCAGAACGGGGTGATTTACACAAATCAATGCATTGAAGCTGAAAGCCATGACGATACTGAGATCAGAACAGGTGCTTTCTCGGGGGAGAAAGTCGTGCAGACGGGCAGAGGTTGCTAATTCAGAGGGGAAATTGCTTTTACTGAATGCGTGTTCTTCAGCTAAAGCCCCTTGATAGTTTCATGAAACGGTAACCAATCCTGGCTCCAATTGCATGATTTACCGACGGGTACCTATCAGAACAAACAATTGCTTCAAGAATTGATCAAAATAATGTTCCGGGCTCAGCTAGTTCTTTTATTGGCTTTCTATTCTCTGTTTTTATTGCCAGGATGCAAAACCGCTCAGGTTGTCACGCAATCAGAGCCTGAAGGCCCAAAAGCAATTAAACCCGGCTATAATATGCTCGTCCTCAATTACGAGACTAAAGATCTTCGCAGGCTTTTCTCGCGTATCAAAACCGGTTCAGTAACAAATAACCTGACATCTCATCTTTCATTCGGCGAACAAACTGGGCAGAATGAACCATTGAAATCAGCTGATCCGTCAGGCAAATGGTCTCAGGCTCGCATTCAGATTGTCTATCCGCATCCGGATGGTAGCGAAGATAAAGGGTTGGCCAGGCTTGTAGTCTCCAGGCATTCTCCTGTAAATCCAGCCAGTCAGAAGTCTGGAGTCAGTATGAAAGATCGCGTCTCTCGCTTGATGCTTCGGGCTTCAGGGGCTTCTCCTGAACTTGCCAGTCAAATAAACAGTGGGGAAGTGAAAGCGGAAACAGTTGACGAAGAAGTCTGGCAACTCGATTTACCCAAAGAAGAACTCGATATTCTCTTGTCTGAACTTTCTCAGCGTGGCTTCTTCAACCAACAGGAGCGACCACGAGGCGAGGCAGTTGTGAGTATTCTCGTTGATCAGGGTGAGTTATCCAAACGCTGGACAAGTGAGCCACGTCTTGAGGATCTGATGCAGCAGATATACGACGAAGGGGAGCTTTCCGCCTTCAATACTCAGGGAGCAAAAACGTTTTCTGTTTCTTTTGCTCGAACGAATAACTCCTGAAATCTGCTCTGAACTCAGGATCTTGCTATTGCTCTAATAATTTTCTCAGAAATTGTGAGTTATATTACTGTTGATGCTTTGTTGCAGTTCTATATTGTGAATCGTAGTATCGGTAAACAAAGACTGATAAGACTGTAATTCCCAACAATGATCTGACTTCGAATGCAACGACAAATCGCAGAGCTTATTGCAACTTTCATGCTTATTTTTATTGGCACCGGGGCGGCAACTGTTAATGAACTGACCGGAGATATTACCCATGCTGGAGTTGCCTTGTCGTTCGGTTTAGTTGTCCTTGCGATGATATATGCAGTCGGAGATATTTCAGGGGCGCACATGAACCCCGCAGTAACAATTGGTTTTGCCTTTTCGAAACGTTTTGCCTGGAAGGATGTGACAGGCTATATCGTTGCCCAGTCGATCGGAGCCATACTTGCCAGCGCTGCTCTGAAAATTCTATTTATGGATTCCAAATTTCTGGGAGCCAGTGAACCATCCGGCACACTGTTTCAGTCTCTATTTCTTGAGGCAATTCTCACCTTTATTCTGATGTTTGTCGTTCTCTGTGTTTCCACCGGAGCGAAAGAGAAGGGCATAATGGCCGGGGTTGCCATCGGCGCAGTAATAGCCTTTGAGGCGATGATGGGAGGTCCCATTTCCGGAGCTTCTATGAACCCGGCCCGCTCGCTCTCGCCAGCCCTGCTGGCTGGAAGACTCAATACACTCTGGCTT
>WFOZ01000910.1 GCA_015487825.1 Planctomycetaceae bacterium | reverse complement strand
CTCTTGACCCGAATGGCGCTCATCCCCATACCGAAGCGCAGGTCCTTGGTGTCCCGAAAGCCGGCCTCGCATCCCCAGCGCCCGGCATAGTAGTTCACCAGCGTCCGGGCAGATACCTCGCCGTCACTGGCCGCCAGACACCAGGGCTCCTTGTTGTCAAGCGTCAGTCAGAGTTGCACTAAATAAAAGTTCCGAATACCAGACCAGTTAAAGATCTTCATCACCAAACCCCGATCAGAGTTTCCCGGAAGCAACACACAAATGGCGTAACCAAGGTGGGTAGTATTAGGAACACGTATTTAGCGAGTTGAATCCGCGTCTTTGTGATCGGAGAAATCTTTAAGTTTTCGGATATCTACTTCTATTTTTGAGAATCGCATTGGGGACGTTGCTACAAGTCGCCTGTGCAGCCGAAAGGCAAAACTTGACACCGGATGGCGTTTGACCCATAGTAGAGACACAAAGCCTCCGACAAGCCCTGATATACCAGCCTTAAACCGTCTTTCCCTGATCATAACAAGAAGTATATTAACAATAATCCCTCCTAAATGAACAAGCAGCTCTGGAAATGGAACATATTCCCAAGCAAAAATAATGTTGTTTCTGGCACCTGCTTCAATAATCTTGTCATTGGCTGCTCTATCTAGGTGGTGTTCTGGAAAATGGTGAACAGGGGGTGCATCAGCTATACGGACGACAAAACCATGCGAAAGCATACGTAGGCTATAGTTTCTTTCTTCTCCTTGCCGCCCCACGCCACTATAGCCACCAAGTTTACGGAAAAGATCGATCCGTAGAGCATTTGCACAGCCCACAAAACTGGACGCGCATGGAAAATCATCATCTCCAGCCCATTCAACGAAATGGTGCCTTTCCTTACGGCCCCCAATAATGTTTACGAGAGGAATGGTTACAGCTCCCACGTTAGGATGATCAAAATGTTTGAGAACTCTGGATATGGTGTCTGCACCGGTATATACAGCATCATCATCAAGCGTAAACATTATTTCCGTATTGACCAGCTTTGCTGCTTCATTGCGTGCCGCTATAATTCCCAAAGGCTTTTTATTTCGGATCAGTCGAATGTTGGGAAACTCCCTTGACACCATCTCTGACGTGCCATCAGTTGAACCATCATCAACTACAATCAGTTCCACACATATATCCTGCCCCATCACCGACTGGATTGCCGATCGCAACACGTCACATCGGTCCTTTGTTGTAATCAGGACTGTTGCTACTGGAGCTTGTCTTGCATCAACCATTATTCACCAGCGCTCCCCTTTTTACCTTAAATACCGAGCCTACCAGAGATAGCAAATCCAGAACATCGCTTCTCGCAAGCCAATAAATCCCCCCACCATAAACAACCCCTCCAACTAAGCCAATAATTCCGAGCTCGAATAGGCTAGAGACCCGAACGCAGTACTCCAATCCTGGGAAAGCATGGAGAACGAGTGAAACTGCAATTACCGCTAGCAGAGTGGAAATGATCGGCATCTTTATTGGTGAAATGATCGAATAGATCGTTGCTCTTCCTTCTCGTAGTTCCTGATAAGAAAAAATGAAGACAGCCAGAGCGGCGTGAGCTAAAACTCCATAAGCAGTACCTAAAATACCAGCAAAATAAGTCATGACGCCCACTATCGTGAGGAACGTTATGGCCGATACAATATGCAGCAATGAAAAGACTTGAAATCGTCCTTTAGCCTGTACTAGTACAGCGAGAGGGCCAGCTAACACGCGAAATGCCGCTGCCAAGCTAAGAGCCTGCAATACCGGAGCCGCATCACCCCATTGACTACCATATAGCAAGGCTATAAGCGGTTCTGCGGCAACGGCAAGAGCGCCGCAAACGGGAACAATTAAAATGGCCAAAAAGGTCATTGTGCGCCTAACCTGACGATATTGAGTGCCGTCAACTCTGTCTATTTTTCCTAGAGATGGAAGCAGAATAGTCTGTATATTATTTGTGAGCATCGTGGTTATCTGTGTAGAAAGCGTAAAGGCCAGAAAATATAACCCCACCGATTCTGTACCTGCCAGCGCACCCAATATCAGATAATCTCCTTGCTGAGTAATGGTGTACGCCAGGCCCGCCAATACTACCGCTCCACCGTCTTTAAGCAAAGGAGGGAACTGATCGGCTTGAAAGCCAAATCCTATCGATGGCCGGGCAAGGTTCCAAAGCATGATGAGCTGGAACAAAGAAAAGATTAATTTAGGAATGACAAAGGAATATACACCGAAATCATTATATGCCAGCAATATGGAGAGTCCGGTCTGTATGATTATACCAACTGCACCAACAGATGCTATATGACCGAAGTTTAGTCTAGAATGTAAAATAGCCTTGGGGACAACAGTCAATGAAATCAGTAAGACATCAACCGCAAGCAATAAAATAACCGGAGCCAGCCGGCTTTCATTCATTGCAGTCGCCCAGAAAGGTGCAACGGACGCTAGGATCGATGCAATTAAAAAACCGCTGACTGAACTCAACAAAAACGCAGGCCTCACCCAATAATCTAACAGATTCTGACGCTGGATCAGAGCCTGAATCAGTCCCATCTGTCCTATTATCGAAGCAAAGCCTGCCGCAGAAAGAGCGAGAGCATAAATACCCCACACTTCTGGAATAAGCAGACGCGCCAAAACGATCTGGCCCAATAACGTCACGACCTTACCAAACAAGGTTTGTGACACCATTATGATCGCATTGTAAGCAGTTTTTTGCCTTAGGTTAAATTTCACTTTATCAATTCAACATGCGGCATGGAGGCGAGCGAATACTCATAGACACCGGAAATCTTATGATAGGATCCTTCCCTGAGCAATGTCCGCTTTCCAAGCATAGCCGATAGAATTCCGACATGCAGCCTGTTTGTAACTACAACCGCCGCATTTGCAATCAATGAACAAAACTCTTCAAATGTGGCTGTTCCTTGATCGCTTATATCCGCGGAGATGACAGGCAGACCATCAATGTCAGACCAACGATTTCTAACTTCCTCCAATGCCGTTTTAGCATAGTCCGTCTTCGTATTTTTCACCCATCTACTCTTGCGAATGGCGCGCTTTACATTCATTCTAAAATCTGCGGGAAATAGCTTTTTTACAAACGGCACGGGAAAAGGCTTATGGACAAATCCGCTTGTTCCTTCTACGTCCTCACGTTCGACAATCAAAATATGCCCATCAGTCGATTTTTGTTGCAATGAATGAACCAGTGGATCGTCTTTCAAACAAAGTGCTGTATCGTGATCTATGCCCAGCTTAACCGAAGGAGGAAATGCTAACTCAGAAAGAATTTTTAGGCTACGCCTCTCCCTTGCAAACAAGTATGTTGCTTTTGTTCGATCAGAAAATAATTGCGTAATATCACCATTAAAAAAAATATAGCTTTGAGGAAATATTATGACTGGGCACTTTGGCATTTTTGATAAAATATCAGCCACTTTTGTTACTGCTTGGGGGTATAAATCATTTATATAAGCACCACCTCGAAATACTATAACATCCGCATCGTCATAAGAATATGAAACCTTCAATCCTGCTTTTTCGAGCGCTCTTCTTGTGCCTATTTTTATTAATTCATCTCCATTATTCCCCAAAACATCTACTAAATAACAGTACTTGTCCGTGAATTTATTAAGTACGTTTTCGACGGTTAACAAGTCAGGATTTGTTTCCTTTGTCATTCTAAATCGCCTGTAATAGTAAGATTCGTTTGTAAAGCCCAGAATTGCTGGACACTGAATTGCACAAAATCACGCTACCTCCGCCATCGCTGTGTGGGCAACCCACACCTGAGCAGGGGTGGTATAACGATGCCTCTGGAGCAGCCAGTGCGTATTGAACCGCTCCTTGAATTCTAGCAGTGCTTGCCTCAGTTCCTCGACGGTGTCGAAGGTCCACACCCACAGCAGCTGCTCCTTCAACGTCCGCTTGACACGCAGCCGGATGGCCGGTCTCTCGGCTCGGTGCATCCAAGCTCTCGCCCCGCAGCAGCCGTAGTACCACCTCCTGCTTGCGCTTCGCCGACCAACGCTTCACAGATGATTGCTTGCTCATGGACACCTCCTCTCGCTTTCATTCTACGACCAAATATGTGTCCAGAATATTTGAGGGGCGACCCAATAATGCGCAGGTACATGGTGAATACTCCCCACTACCCTAAATCACATCGGTTCTTTCTATTGCCTGAGAGGAGGGAGATTTTTGAGTATTGCCATGGTCCGCTTCACATGTCTATCTTCCTCTCCAAGCATTTGAGATAGAGACAGCCAATCATACGCCTTTCGTATTCGACCTCCATCTCTACCCTTCGACAAAACCAAATAACCCAGCCCTATTTGACGGGAATATTCAGCACTGTATGGGAGATGAGAGAACGACTCTATTGAGCTTTCCAACACTTTATCCATATCAGTGGCAATCCCATTTCCGTTATTCAATATGATGGATTCGCCAATCGCCTTCTTCAACGTCTGGAGCTGATCCTCCATACTACTTCTCAGAACAGCCAAGTATATACT
>WFOZ01000909.1 GCA_015487825.1 Planctomycetaceae bacterium | reverse complement strand
GTTTGGTACAGAGTGAGTGAATAGCAAAATGAATTCTTCATAAGTGATCTCTGCATTTTCCACCAGCGCATATGTTTCATTTGGCTTAAAGGGCTGCAAGGAAATAGATTGTGCAATCAAATCCGGTAAAGCTGGGATTGGATCTGAAAGTGTGGCCTTGAGGTAACGATAGTTGGTATCAAAACCGAGGTGTTTGTAAGTTGTAATTTCGCGAGCGTTATCTGGAAGTGCAATCCAGCTGGCAATCTCGGATTTCTGGTATTCAACCAACCAGGAGCTGCTTAACTCCTGCTGTCCTCTTGAGAAGCCTGTATACAACCAGATCACAAATACGACCCAGATGGCAATTACAAACAGGCAGCCATATCCGATTCTCTTCATTGCCCGATCTGAAGTTATTTGCATTATTCACTCTCGAAATACATTCAGGCCTTTTGACAGGCGATCAATTCCTTCGTGCAGGTTTTCTTTCGATTGGACGCCGTAACTGAGTCGCATTGTATGTGATGCAGCCGGGTGAGTCTTATCTGCAAAAAAAAGTTCGCCGGGAACATACATGATTTTTTGTGCGTTGACACATTCATCAAAGAACTCTTTATTGAAACGAGTTTCCGGGTAGGATGAATCGATTTGCAGCCAGACGTAAAGTCCGCCGGTTGGCTTGAAGGCGATCATGCCCGGCTGTGGCAGAATATTTTCCTGAAGTGCCTGCCAGATCGCCTCGCTTTTTTTCTGGTACGATTCCCGAAGTTTCGCAACATGCACCGCGTAGTCTCCAGATTCGATCAACCCGTTGATGCAGGTTTGTGTCAGATGCGGGGAACCGAAATCATGGATTGATTTCAAGTCGGAAACCGGTTTGATTAACGCATCGGGTATAATGCCGAAGCCTGTTCGCAGTCCCGGGGAAAGAGATTTAGAGAATGTCTGGGCAAGAATTACCCGCTGTTTCGATTCATCAAGTGCGTACATTGAAACAGGTGGCGGTGCATCGTACCACAGTTCGCGGTAGGCGGCATCTTCCAGAAGATAGATGTATTGCCTGGCTGACCACTGCTGTAAAATCTCAAGAATTTCGAGCCGCCTTGCAAGAGGCATCGTGATACCTCGCGGGTTGTCGAAGTAGCTGACCAGATACAACAGTTTCACCCGGTGCAGCTCGCCGGCTCGTTCGATGAGTTCCAGCTCCGCTTGCAGAGCATCAGGAATAATGCCCTGGTCGTCGCAGTTAATCGAGCGAACATCGGCGCCACATCCTTCCAGAGTGCTCAGGTAAACAAAGTACGTGGGGGATGTTACCAGACAGATATCACCCGGATCGAAAATAGCCTGGCTGACCAGATCAAGCAGTTGCTGAGATCCTGTAGTGATGATACAACGCTTTGCAGTCAACCCCAGCTCCCTGACGGTGCTTTGTTCGAGTGCTGCCAGGTATTTGATAACTGTTTCCCGGAAACTGAGTGCTCCTTCTGTGGTGCCATACTGTAATGCAAGTTGCCCACGCTCAGAGCTTTCCAGAATTTCCTGCATTTGCGTTTCAGCAATTTCAACAGGCAGTGTGGCATGATCAACCAACCCCGCTGCCAGTGAAAGACAATCAGGATGATCGACCGCCTGCTTCATCAGATAACCGATCTGCTGACGAGCCGCCCATGTTGCACGCTTAGAAATGCGATGATTTTTTGAATTGTTCATATGATTAATGGTCTATGCCTCTGGGTTCTAAATGGCGGATCGGTTTCCCCGGGAGAAAACACAGCCGATCTGATGTCCTCCGAATCCGAGGGAAAGTTTCAGTCCATTATTAAGCAGAGCCTGTTTTGAGCTGGAAAGAACGGGGCGAATTGGGCAGTTGGTATCAGGTCTTTGAAGATTGGTGATGGGGGGAATGATTCCATCCCGCATTGATAATAGCAGCCAGGCCAGTTCAATGCTCCCGGCTGCTCCGAGAGCATGCCCGTGGGCCCCTTTCGAGGCAGTGCTCCAAGGTTGTTTCGCGGGGTCGCCAAAAACAGATTCGATGGAAGCTGATTCTACCAGATCGTTACTTGTTGTCCCCGTGCCATGCAGATGGAGTAAGTCAATTTCCTGCGGGGAAAACTCAGCCTGAATCAGTAAATCGTGCAGTAATCTTTTTAACGTGATCCCCTCAGGATCGAGTTGAGTCAGGCCGGCCGGATCGTTGTAGCTCAAACCTCCCTGCCAGTACGCATAACATTTTTCAGGGCGAAACCCGGGAAGGTCATCTCGCATCATCAAAAACATCGCTCCGCCTTCCCCAACCACAAATCCACTGCGATCGACATCGAACGGCTTGCATGATTTCTGCGGAGAAAGTTTAGTTGTCGCAAGAACTCCCAACCGCCTGTATGAATTGAGTAAGAACTGATTGACAGAGGCATCGACGCTACCAGCCAGCACGAAATCGCAATCTCCCTGCTCAATCAGCCGGGCTCCGCGCAGTACTGCATCAAGTCCTGTTGCACAGGCTGAAACCGGACACAAACAAGGGCCGGTTATGCCAAAGTGAGTTCTGACATGCGTTAACGGGCCAGAAGGCCAAAGAGAAGGAAACGGGAGAGGTGTTCCGCGATCGGGTAGCGGATGCCCTGGGCAGTGGTATTCTTCCAGTGGTCCTTTACTGGTGCCAATTACACAGGCAAATCGTGGAGAGCGAAGTTGTTCGGCGTTCTGCCAACCAGCGTCTGCGATTGCTTCGCTGGCCACTTTTAGTGCAATTGCATTGGGGCGAGCAATTTTTTTCTGTTCTGGAATCCACGAATCGGGCAATCGGAGCGAGCCGGGGTATTGGCGTGTTTCAGAAAAGGAATCAGCAGGCGGGCGTCCTGAAAGAAGCTGTTTCCAACTAATCTCGCGCGAGTCCCCCAGCGAGGTCATCAGCCCAATTCCCGTTATTGCCACCCTCATAAAAAACTACACCAGGAAAAACTCAGCCCGGCTGGTTTGGACAGCCGTAACCACAGGAAAACTTATCGCCGGTTAGCAGAACGGCACACAGCGAACAATGCTCCACCAATGCCGGCAAGCAGGAGAAGAACATTGACAAACGGGAATCCCGATCCTCCTCCGGAAGCGGCTTGGGCTAATGTAGTCCACATAACATCACCTTAATTTATGACTTTTTAACAAACCGAAACGCGACAACGCCTTACATCGCAGCCAGGAGTTTATCCACACTAAACAACTGGCCTATCGGAAATCGACACTGCTGATATTGCTGCTTGGCAACCCAGACCGTCTGCCAACTGGAGGAACGTTGTTTCATCACCTTACGATATTCATCCAGCCAGACACCGTAGAAAGCATACCGTTTCGACTGATAACTAACGACCGAATTGTCCGGTTCCCCGGAAAAATCGCCAATTAATTCGTAAGCGAACACTAACAGGCTGCGAAACTCATCGCCAAATACCAATTGCCATTGTGTTAACCCCTGAATATCTTCGACAGTTGCCCAGTTTTCCCAGGAACGTCCACGCAGACATTTTCGTCCTTTGACATCAACAAGCAGATTCGTCGATTTTTCGCAGTAAACGATGAAATCCATCGATTTTAATGAAGCATCCTTCAACAACGCCCGCCGCGATTCGTCTACAGCAACGTAGGCTGTTCGTTGCTGACGCAAATACTCTTCAAACGCAGCCTCGTAATGATTGGAACGGATCATGCAAAACAACCAGTCATGTACGAGAAAGAAGGCTTCGGTAAAAGGAGTAACTCAATACTGCTATCGTAAACCGGGATAACAGGAGCGTCAACTCCTGATCAGGTAATTGCCAGACAGTTTAAGAGGGGTTTTTCTTCTGTAGGAAAGCAACAGCAGTACTCAACAGCCAACACTGTTTACCAGTTCGCGGGCAGTGTTGTAAAACAGATCCTGAATTTCCGGTTCTCCCATGCCAAGTAAATCGGCGGCTCGTTTCATGGCGCGTAATTGTTCGTAGCGGGTGAATGTCATTTCCGGATTACAGTGTGCCAAATTGAGTGTATGATTTTCCGAGCTGAGGTACGCCCAGCCGTACCCGAAGGTGATGTACTTTCCTCGCAAAACACCAATCGGTATATCATCGCTACCATACATCACGCGATTTGGACGGGCTGTTTTAATCAGGGCGGCAATTGCATCAGTCTCACAAACCGAAGAGGTGTCGTACCAAAGGTTGGGAAGTTCACGCAGCACCGAAGCTGCTCGTTCAATGGCCCAGGTGGAATAACTTCTCGCACAGTGAGCCAGAATCCAACGGACATTCGGATACCGCCGGCACAAACCCTGCAAATCTTTCAGGTTGTCCGGGTCGGCAATAGCATCTGTTTTGGAAAGGTGCATCATAATAATCAACTCGCGATCATGGGCGATTTCAATTTGATGCTCCGGCAGAAAATCGGTAATCGAACAATTCACCGCATCTCCGGTTGCAGAATAAAAGCGATACGGTTTGAATCCCAGGAAATGAGACTGATCAAGCTGTTTGTAAATCTCGTCACTCGACATTTCAGGATGTACCAACATCAACGCGGCTGATTCTGAATCCTGACGGATCTGCTCTGCAATGTATTTGTTGGAAGCATCGAAATTGCAAGGAAGAGAGAACGGAAACGGAAAGGCCAGCCGATGCACTTCCCGCCCCGGCATCAACGCTGCATCGGCTTCATCGAGTAGAGCAAACGAGGCCTGTTCATAATGAGGCAAAACCAGTTTAGCCATCCCTCCGGTATTCTTGTGCGGATCAAGATTGAAATCCCACTTGTAGATATGACTATGCGCATCAAAAACTTTTTCAGGAACAAATGAATCCAATTCCTGCTCCCAGATCCTGCGGTCAATATCTCTAATCTCAAATGGAGATGCCATATTCCCGTTTCCCTCAAGACTGCCTGTAATAAATCTTCCTAATGCCCAACGTCTAATCCCTAACGCCTCTCGTCAATGCACCAGGCGTTGGAAATATTCCTGCTTCGGAACGCATTCCAATAAGTCATCAATCCGGTTTTCATTCAATCCGTCAGCCAGGATGGTAAATGTTTCGCGAGCTGCTTCCAGAGTTTGAGTGATCTCGGCATCTCCTTGAGAGGCATTGAGATAAAACGAGGTATAACCGTGACAGCCCCGTTTCGCCATTTCCTGAATGTAAAGCGTGTTCAATTTTGTTTTAGTTTCGGCGTCATCAATCTGGAATTCAAGATAAGGATGAATCGAAGCTCCTTTGCAAACCGCTGGCAAACCGATTTCGCTGGCGATCTCACTTAATCCGCTTTTCAGTTGCTCGCCAATGTGTTGAATAATCGCAGGCACGTTGCGTCTTTTTACTTCCCGCAATGTTGTTAACGCAGCAGTTAAACCAACGGTTTCGCCCCAATAGGTGCTTGAAATAAACATTTGAGCTGCAGGGGACATCACTTCCTGTTTACCTGTAACAACACCCATGGCGTAACCGTTGGAAATCGATTTGGCAAAGACAGACATATCAGGCACAACGCCAACAACCGATTGAATGCCATCGGTTGCCAGGCGGAAGCCGGTGGTCACTTCATCAAAAATGAGAATCACATCGTGCTCGCGAGCCAGCCTCTGTACGCCAGCCAGATATCCATCGGGCGGTAGTTCCGAGCGGAACGGCTCCATGATAATTGCAGCGACTTCGCCACGATTGCGGTCCAGCAATTCCCCCAATGTATTCAGATCGTTGTAAGGAAAAGGGATGGCGGTTTCTTTTAGAGAGCGGGGCACGCCGATCGGTTCGATGCCCGAAAACAGATGCTCATCCAGGCCCGGCTCTGCAGAGAGGTTTGAGGCCATGTACCAGTCGTGCCAGCCGTGGTATCCGCAAAACAGAATTTTATCCCGCCCGGTGGTTCCACGGGCAATACGAACCGCAACCGCACACGCTTCGCCGCCACTTCGTGTATAGCGAACCATCTCTGCACACGGAATTGTTGCTACCAATTCTTCTGCCAGTTCAAGTTCAAGTTCGTGTGTAATCGAAAAGTTCGTTCCCTGATCAATCTGAGATTTGACCGCTTCATCAACAACCGGATCAGCATATCCCAGCAAGATCGCACCGATACCGCTGACCCAGTCGATATATTCATTTCCATCGACATCCCAGATTCTGGCCCCCTTTCCGCGAGTGGCGAAGATCGGCGAGACCCCAAAGGCAAATCGTGTCGGACGGCGACTGATTAACTGCGTTCCTCCCGGAATCAATTCCAACGCACGATGATACATCGCCCAAGACTTGGTGATCCGGGAATTTACTCGATTTTGTGCGGTACTCATTGATGATTCCTTCGTAACTTAAACAACCTGAATTCCACTCTGGTGCTTGAAACTCTGCAGAAGATGGGAGAGTATACAAACTGCTTCACACTGGAAACTCCCAATACCATGAAATGAGATGAAATTGTAAAACAAACTTAACCTCTAAATGTGAAGGATTTGCGAGATGAGAAACAGTCTTGTCATTCTGATCTGTCTTGCGACAAATACTCTCCTTGCTGATGATGTCGCAAAAATCGAAGCTTTGGAAAAACGAGTGCAGCAACTTGAAAAACGCCTTGCAATTCTGGAAGCTTCGACCGCACCATTGCTAAAAAAAGTGATTGCCGAACAACGCGTGAATCAGCAGCGGTTAAAAGCCAGAGAGCGAATGCGAAAAGACTCCAAAATTTACACCAAGCAACAACGGCAGGAAATTGAAACTCTTTATCAGGTCGCTAATCGAAAATGGCGAACCGATGAAGGAAAGAAGAGTCTCGAAAAACTGGTCAAGAGTTTCGATAAGGCAAATCGCACCGGTTGCGCACTGCTTTATCTGGGGCAAATGAGTCAGGGGTTGCAAAGAGAAAATTATCTTCAGCAGGCAATTGCCGATTTCAGCGATTGCTACTACGGCGACGGGGTCCAGGTTGGGCCGTATGCTCGTTTTTATCTGGCTTATCACTACAGGGAAAAAGGAATGGAGAAGCAGGCTGCAGATTTATTTAGGGAAATCACCACCAAATATCCTGACGCCATCGATCACAAAGGGAAGTTTTTGTCGGAACTCATCAATCGGTAGCAGGGGCTGGGCGGTTTCTGGATGCTGCTAATTCAGCAGATAAAAGTGAAGCATCTATTGCTAAACTTTTCACTCGATATTGTTCGAATATAAGGTGGATTGTTGCATGAGCCATGTAAGTGTATCAGCCGCACGGCTAAATAGCTGGACAGCGCCAGGTTCTATTTGAGTATTGATGTAACTCGTGATATACCTTGATGTTATTTCCTCGTCCCCAAGGTCCACCT
>WFOZ01000908.1 GCA_015487825.1 Planctomycetaceae bacterium | reverse complement strand
GGATACGCCGCTGGTGAGGTCTCGTCGAATTGGTCCGCAGATGGGGTTTGATAATCTCTATTTCAAAATGGAAACTGCAAATCCGAGCGGTTCCTTCAAAGACCGCTTTGCTGCTGTAGCGGTTTCCGATTTGTTATCGCGAGGTGTAAAGAAATGCCTGGCAACTTCCAGTGGGAACACCGGGGCGGCCATTGCAACGTACTGTGCAGCTGCGGAAATTGAATGCACTATCGCCATTCTGGAAACAACGCCTCTGGGCAAGTTGACACAGATGCTGGCTCACGGAGCGAAATTGATTCGCGTTAAAGGGTTTGGACTTGATCCGAAACAAACTGTCGCCGCCTTTGAAATGCTGGAAAACGCCGGCAAGGAAATAGGCTGCCCTCCGCAGATCAGCGCTTTTCATTACTCGCCCGTTGGGATGTCAGGCACACAGACTATCAGTTACGAAATCGCAGAGCAATTTGCAGATATTTCCAGTTATCCCGATCACGTTTTTGTTCCCGCAGGAGGTGGCGGTTTTGCACTGGGCACTACAATCGGTTTTGAACAACTGGCAGAAGCTGGTCAACCGATGCCTTGCATCGAAGTCGTTCAACCCGAAGGAAATGATACGATCGCATCGTCTCTTCGTCATGGCGACGAAAAGGCCAGGGCGGTTGATTGCACAACTGCGATCAGCGGGCTGCAGGTTGCTTCTGTAATTGATGGCAACAAAGTTGTTACGCATTGCAGAGCATCGGGAGGAACGGGACATATTGTGAGCGACGAAAATATCTGGAAAGTTCAAACACGCCTGGCGCGAGAAGAGGGAATCTTCTGCGAACCAGCCGGCGCGGTTGCTGCCACTGGTGCTCTGAAGGCGATGGCTGCTGGTGAGATTGATCCGAGTAAAAAAATTGTCTGCCTTATCACCGGTTCCGGCTTCAAAGATCCTGTCTCCATCGAAAAAATGAATCAGGGAATCGAAGTTCCCACACTCGATATCGATGAAACCGCTGCTCTACTACAATCCTGAAAATAAGAATCCAGTTATGACAAAACAATTTGGTCGATACCGTACAAAAATCATCAGTGCATTGTGTACGCCGCTCAATGAAGATGAATCACTTAATGTCGAATCGCTGTCGCTGCATATTGAAGATCAGGTGCAAGCCGGGTTTGCGGGATTGCTGGTGGGGGGATCGATGGGGCTGATGCAATTACTTTGCGATCAGACCTATCGCGATTTAATCGAACAGGGAGTCCGCATCAATAATGGCAGGCTTGAAATGCTCGTTGGTGTGGGCGATACAAGTTTTGCCCGGACGCGAGATCGGATCGATTTCGCCCAGCAGTTCGATGTCGATGGCCTTGTGGTGCTGACTCCCAGTTGGTGGAAATTCAGCCGGGAGGAATTAATCCAGTATTTTACGGATCTGGCTGATTATTCCAGCAAGCCGATTTACTTATACGATTTGCCCACCATTACCGGCATTTCAATTGATGTCGGGATGATGCAGATCCTGGCCGATCACTCGAACATTGCAGGCATCAAATGCTCTGGCCCCTGGCAGGGAACACGACAACTGATGGGCGCGATGGCTGGGCGAATCCGAGTGATCCCTGCACAACCGCTGATGATGGATCAACTGATTCGGCTTGGCGTGCAAGATAATCTCGATGGGATTTATTCGATTTTTCCCGAGTTAACCATCAAAATAATTGAAGCAGCAGAATCTGAGCAGTGGACAGAATCGGAAAAACTGACGCACGAACTCTCGGAACTTCTGCTTGTGCTGGTCAGATACGGCGTGATGTCTGCGGCTCTGGCAATTCTGAATGCCCGTGGAATTTATTCCGCCACAACGCCCCGCCCGATCAAACCATTGAGCAAAGAAAAACAGAAAAATCTCCTGAAAGAACCAGCCATCGCCAGGCACCTTGGAACAATCAATGAGTGATCCTTCAAAATTAACTTCACTGGAAATAGAAGCCGAAATTCATCGAGTCTGCTCTCTACTGGGAACCATTGCTCAGCAATATCCGAATGATTCAGCCGAATTGCTTGCCATTCGAGATGCAGCCTCTGCATTTCAACAGCTACAATGGCACAAAGGACTTTTGAACTCTTATCGAAAATTAAAATCCGGCTTGAATGGTGAACTGGATGAAGAACTCAAAAATAAATTGATCGAGTATGGAATTGATCCAGATGAGTTAGACGAAGAGATATAATGCCATCCCTAACTCGGCGTAGCCGGAGCCAAACAGGGATTTGAACCACGAATGAACGCGAATAGACACGAATTTTCTTTGGAGAACTTTAACATTGAAATGTAGGATGGCGTGCTTGCACCCATCAAATGTGGTCTCCATGTCATTAATATATCACTG
>WFOZ01000907.1 GCA_015487825.1 Planctomycetaceae bacterium | reverse complement strand
GATTTTCTCCGGTAATAAAACTACCAGCATTATCTGCTGCCAATAACAGGACCGCGCCGGCCAATTCCCGTGGTTCACCAAATCGGTTGGCCGGGGTGTGTCTCATAATTGATTCCACACGATCAGACGTAAGAACTTTACGATTCTGCTCGGCTGGAAAGAAGCCGGGGGAAAGAGCGTTAACTCGAATATTCTGCTCTGCCCACTCTCTGGCTAAATTCAATGTTAAATTAAGCACGGCTGCTTTGGTTGCAGAATACGTAAAGACACGCGAAAGCGGAATCATGCCGGACATCGATGCAATATTGATAATCGAACCCCGATGATTTTCTGCGAGCCAATGTTTCGCAAAGACCTGACAAGCAAGACGAACCGAACGCAAATTCACGTTGAAAATGCGGTCCCATTCTTCATCGGTAATATCCAGAAAAGGCGTGGGCGAATTGATTCCCGCCCCGTTAACAAGGATATCGGGAGTATTTCCAGATTCTCGCAGGCTAGAATAAAGTGATTCCAGGTCTTCTTGTGATGTCACATCAGCAGCAATAAACTGAGCAGAACCGCCGGCGTCCTGAATGGCAGCAACCCGTTTTTCTCCCGCGTCTTCAGATCGACCAACAACCGCAACATGCGCCCCCGCACAAGCTAGGCATTCGGAAATGGCACCGCCCAGAACGCCGGTGCCGCCGATCACGACAGCCGTTTTTCCAGTCAGACCAAACAAATTCGTCAGATACTCAGCAGGTGTTGTACTCATATTTTATTCTTTAATTGTTTCTTACCCCGGCGAGCCGGGCCAGTGATGGCCCTGGTCACTCTCGAATGAAATATATGACCTACTTTTTACTCGGGAGTAACCCGGGGGTTCACACCTCCGGCTCGCCTTTTCTAGTTATGTAGATTGTTTGAATTATCCTCCCCCGCAGACAGGAAATGAATTGTGGATTGGTTTAACGAACTGACTGCGAAGTTGCCTCGGCGTAATGATGCGGAGCCGCCGGGGTTGCGGGAACAGATTGTGGCGGAACTGCGGGATCATCTCGAATGCGACTTTCGCCGGGAAATGATCACCGCAGAAAACGAACAAGCCGCCTGGCAACGCGTCCATAATAAATTCGGCAACCCAGCCGAAGTCGCACTACGACTTTGGCTCGATGCGATGAAAGGAAAACTTCTTATGCAAAAACTATCTGTTGCTTTCTCAGCCGTCCTGGCTTGTATCTGTTTCGCCATGATCGGTTTGATGTGGAACATGTTCGCGGTACAGGCAGACATGCAACGTGAATCGATGGCACAATTTGAACGGCTCATTTCAAGTATGCCTGCGGCGGGAGAGACTCAGATAGCAAGCCAGCTTGATAAATGGCATGATTTTTCTCTGAAACTGATAGCAGAAGAAGGTGGTGAGATCGAACAATTTACTGTTATGTTTAGTGGAACTAATCAAGTCGTCGAAGGAAACCGCGAAAGAATTGATGAAAACGTTGTGTTGAAAACTGGAGAAACGCATCACTTTGGTTTCCTTCCCACCGATATTTATACAGTTAGAATTATTACACCATGGGAAGAGACCCTCTCGAAAAGGATATTAATCGGCCCAGGCAGACCGACAGAATTATCGATTCGAGTTCCTGCAACTGCCAGGAAGTCTGCCCCCATCGCATTTCGCTTGTCACTTCCCGAGAACGTGGAATTTTCAGACAAAGACTATTTTCTCGTTAAGCTTCTATTCTATCCTGAAGTCCGAAAATATAAATCCGCGGTATGGGTACCGACCCAGCAAGCGATTGTAGTAACACTCGACCTTCAGGGAAAAGTGCTCGATTGCAAATACCCTCGATCAAAATATGCTAATCGCCTTTTTCCTCCTCGTTTTGAAGATGGCAAACTCATCTCTGGTAATGGCAAGTATAGTATAGTGTCAATGTGTTTTGCTAAACATTCAAAAGAAGAGTCTGGAAAAGATTTGTACCGATTCACTGAAGCAATTCAATGTATTGAGTCGGGAAACTTTCAGAGCAACAAGAGGCCATTTGTGACTCTTTCAAGCGGACAGGTAATATTAGAAAGTAACTCTTTTCATCTTACAGGAACTGCTGAGGCCGTTTTTGATATTGATGTCCCTGGACAGTTTGTTCAATGGTATCAGGACAAGAATCGATTTAGTGATACTTGTGAATTAGATGAAGATCAGACATACATCCCAAGTAGCGGCGGCGGGTTTTTCTGAGCGGCAAGGCGCTAGCCGCCGGTCATTCCTGAATCAATCTCGTAACAACACAACCAATAAAAAACCGGCGGCTAGCGCCTTGCCGCTGGTTTGAATGTTCCCGGGTCGCCTTTTAATGTTGAAAGATGAATTGATGCTGGTATTACGGATGCTGTTTGTTTTGCTTTCTATGGGATGTTTGTTCCCATCGTCCTGGTCTCTGGCGGGTGAGGTTGTTGTGGAGCGGTATGCTCCGAAGAGTGGTTTATTTGCTGCGTGTACGCATTTGTTGATTGGTGATAAATATGAGATTGTGACTGCCGGCTCGCGGTTGCTATTTCGTGCAGATTCATCGAAGCCGTTTCGGGAATCGCCACTCAAGGGGTTGAAGGATGCTCATGCGGTTGCGTTTAATCGGCGGGATCGACTGTTTTATGTCACCGATACGGGGAACCATCAG
>WFOZ01000906.1 GCA_015487825.1 Planctomycetaceae bacterium | reverse complement strand
TTGCTGGGTGCCTCTCGCAGGGACCAGCGGGCAATCCTGGAAGAAGGAAGAAACAGGTTATCGTTTTGAACCCCAGGCGGGTAGCGAGCTGCAAACAGACGAACAGAAACCCTGGCTTGCTTTTAGACGATGGATTCGTAACGGAGGAGTCGAAAAGTTTACAACTTCACTTAATCGCTGGCCGGGAGATGTGCCGTTACCAACCGCTAATGCGCCCATCAATTACGATGAAGTAAAAAAAATGATTTCCTGTCGAGGAGCTTTGCCAGCCGATGTCATGCTCAAGCTGAAAACACTTTCATCCGACACCACGTTTCATTCTGCCATTGAAAAATTGTTTAATATTTCCCATACCAGGCCCATCACTGACCAGCTTGCCTACAATCAAACCGCTGGGCAGCTCTCAAACCCGGTTCGGGATTTAATGGTGCAACTGGAAGTCGAACCGGAATCGATCCAGTCACAACTGATAATTTGCATGAATGATGGAGAGTACAATTTTTTCTGCCAATTTGATTTCGCCAGCCGTGAAGTAAAATTGATGACACACGGAAACTCGACACCGCTGAGAACAGGGCAGCTTCCCGAAATGCAGTTTGAAGAACCGGTCCAAATCGAAATGTCTGTGATGGATCGTCAGGTTCTGGTTGCTGTCAATACAGCTCTCATTCTGGAACCTTACGCGTATCGCACAACTTCTGAAGTCAGTGAGTCCACCGGAAATCGTCAGGCCGAAACTCCGCAGGATAATACAGTATCTGGCGCACTGCAGGTTCCACTACAACCGATTCGCATCGGTGCAGCAGTTGCTCCCATAAAACTGAAGCGGATTCGCGTCTATCGAGATTTGTTCTATCGACAGCCAGACCCGGGCTCTTCCTTAACAGAATACCGATTACAGGAGGATGAATTATTTGTTCTGGGAGACAATTCAGAAGTATCGGTAGACTCTCGGGACTGGCCTGCCGGTTCTGTAAACAGGAACCTTCTAATCGGTCGCCCGCTTATTTTGCATCTTCCCTCGATGAAAAAGACCGTCCGGCTGGGCCCTGTTTCAACACAAATTCGAGTCCCGGATTCAGAAAGAATTCGCATGCTGCGCTGAATGCCCCACAACGATCTCAGCAAGCCTTAATTAGCCACGAGGGACGCTTATAAACTATCTTCGCTCGTTGCCTGAGGGGGCGAAACCGCATTTTCGACTTCACTTAACAGTTGGTCAAGCCGAAATGGCTTGTAAAGGACTGATTTCAAGCCCATTTGACGGGCTTTAACGATAGAATGTGAAGGGTCGTATCCAAATCCGGTCAGGAGAATCACCGGCAAGTGGGAATGGATATTTCTCAGTTTGCAGAAGCAGTCGAAGCCGGTCATATCATTCAGACGAATATCAACTATCGCTGCATCGTAGTGGTAGCCCTTTACCATCAGGCAAGCTTCTTCGCCATCGTGAGCGGTCTCAACATGGCAACCAAAACGCCCCAGAAGTTCGTGAGCAGCCCTGCGAACCGACTCTTCGGAATCGACCACAAGAATTCTTTTGTTTTTCAGTTTGGGGCGCTCATCCTTAGGGATTAAAACAGAATGTGATCCTTCAGGTCCACTTGTTTCACCCACGTGCTGAATTCGCTGCTTGATATCACGTGTGTGTCTGAGGATTCGTTGAAGTCGATCTGCTACACTAGGTTCGTGTCCAATATAGCGTTCCAGAATCCAGGCAGCATCGTTGAGAATTTCATCTACCGGTGCAGCTACTTCCTGTAGGATTTTATGGCTGCTCTCCAAAGCCGCTGCCGCTTTTTCAACGGCAAGCAAATCCAGCGTGTTTAATGCAATGGCAACTTCTCTACTGAATAGTTCAAGGAACTGCAAATCCTGCTGATCGAAAGCGTGAGCACGCGGGCTTTCAACATTGAACGTGCCGATTACTTTATCGTGCAAAATCAGAGGCACTGTCATCGAACTTTTTGCATCGGCTGCGCCCAGCAGATAGATCGGATCCTGAGAAGTGTCATCACATAGATAGCTTTTCCCGGACGAAGCGACAAACCCGGTAACTCCATTATTTTGTGGATCAGCAAACAACTTTCTCTCTGCCGCCAGGGGTTCCATGCCAACCATCAGCAATGGCTGTAATTCATGAGAATCTTTTTCAATCAATCGGATTTCAACCGTTTCAAACTCGAGCAAGTCCTGAATGTAAAACACGATTTTAGATTTAAGTAACTCGATTCGCTCATCAATTGTCAATTCAATCATTTCCTGAGGCGAAAGATCCCCCAGTTCCATTCCCGCCTGGAAGATCGATGACAGTTTCTGTTGTTGAATGGTCGCTTCAGTTGCATTGCGTACAATTGCCAGAAATTTTGGCGGATTTACTTGCCTACCTGAATCTTCGTTCGTTTTATCATGCCTGATTGGAGAAACTTGAATTCTGAAATACTGCTTGTCTCCCACACGCAACGTACTGGTGAAATCCGAATTGGAATTGCGCACAGACGCAAACGGACAGAGCTGCTGATCCTGAATTTCCACATCACCAAAAATCGAATAAAAATGCTTTCCCAGAATCTCACCTTGATCGCCAAGAACTTCTGGAAGGGCACGATTTTGCCATTGGATGACCAAATCGTCATCCAGAATTGCAAGACCGTTCGGGAAAGAATCAAGCACGTCCAGAGAGAGAAGCAGATCTTTGCCGGGCGAGGCAGTGAGATTATCAACCAGAAGAGTGGAGACATCGCTTCGATGCAGCGAATCCCGTGTCTGTTCCAAGGTTGTACAGAAAATAAAATCGTACAGATCGCGTAAAGAGTCGCAATTAGAACAGGACTCACCTTCGGATTGACCGAGAAACACAATTTTCTGACGTTCGGTCACGTTTGATCAGGCACTTTCTCAATTCCAGGAATCTCAGGTATGCTGGAAAACCTCTAATCAATAAAACAGAGGCAGCTGCGCCTCTTAATTGAGCATACTTTATTATAAATAGCCAACAATGCCCACCCCCCACGCGGTATAGTAT
>WFOZ01000905.1 GCA_015487825.1 Planctomycetaceae bacterium | reverse complement strand
GGTAGATCGGATCGCGGGAAAGCGCCTGGCGAAGCCTGCGAATGGTTCTGCCTCCTTCGCAATCGAGAGATTCAGGCGATCCGGGGTATTTCACTTCCGCTTCATATTCAAACGGTTCGCGCATATTCGCAAGATCATGCGAAGCCATTTCTTTAATACGCTCCACAATTTGTTGTGGGGCAAAGTTGCGAAGAATAAGATAGCCATCCTTCTCAAACTGGATAGCAAGAGCCTCTAACTGAGTCGAATCTGTTTTCAGACTGGTCATTTGAAACCTCTAAAATTCATTACCGTATTGAGTTCATTCGGCTTCGGCGAGTTCCAGGCATCTTTTCATATTGGAAAGACGAACTGCAGCACGCCTATTTGCAGAAAATGCAATTAATTGTCGTGTGCCTGTTAAGTGCCCATTATGACTAATTTGCTGAAAAGGGGAACCGTTTTTCTGTTTGCGATTGGATCATTTTCACAGAAGTCGATACAATTGAAGCTCGAATTATTGATTTTCATGGAGTGGTCATGCAACTGTTCCCTCCAGCTGTGAGTCTCATTTTAACCGCTAACATTAAGGGAGCATTGGTTTTATGGCCAAAGAAGAGGCCATCGAGGTCGAAGGTACTGTTGTTGAAGCATTGGCTAACACCCAATTTCGGGTCGAACTGGAAAACGGGCACCTTGTGCTGGCTCATGTGGCGGGGAAGATGCGTAAGCATTTCATTCGTATTGTTCCTGGCGACAAAGTTGTTGTGGAGGTTTCCCCCTACGATTTGAATCGTGGGCGCATTGTGTTTCGAGAACGCTAACGGTTCATCCTGCATTGAATTCTCCGCCGCGTCCCTCCTGCTGTCTCTGTGCAAGCTGCCTCGATGTCTTTGAAATCTCCCGTGAGCAATAAATTGGAAGTTCAGCTATTCACCGATGGTGCCTGCAAGGGAAATCCTGGACCGGGTGGCTGGGCGTATATTCTTCGCCATGTGGAATCGGGAACAGAGCGCGAAGCATCTGGCGGTGAAGCAAATACTACCAATAACCAGATGGAACTACAGGCGGTTATCGAAGGGTTGCGTGCATTGACGCGTCCAGTCAATGTCGAAGTGATTACCGACAGCCAGTATGTTTCCAAAGGATCCACCGAATGGATTCATGGCTGGAAGCGAAATGGCTGGAAACGGAAAGTCAAAGGGCAACTCAAACCGGTAAAAAATGAAGAACATTGGCGAGCCCTTGATGAATTGCTTTCCAGGCATCAGGTATCGTTCACCTGGGTTCGAGGCCACGAAGGCCACCCCGAAAACGAACGCTGCGACGAACTGGCTGTCGAAGCTGCCGCAAAAATGGCGTAACCACAGGCTGATATTCTTACCCCTGCCAGGCCTGTGCCATTTGTGACCACTTTCAACACCAACGTCTCACGGCTCACAGAGCCGTGGCACATAATTCTTTCACCATTAAAATAGAGGAAGAACCGTTACTTTTTTGAACTAATGGATGTCCCTCCCGTTCCTGGCGGGTTATAATCCCCGGATAAAAAGAACATTTGCCGTAAGCAAAGAAGTATAAAGCCCCTGCACCACTTTAATAAAATGCGAGAACAACATGTCTTTATCCAAACCAGGTTCTCTCCTGATTTTCATCTTCACATTTACGCTCTTAATGCCCACAATCAAAGCGGCTGAAAAAGATTCCGGGAAGCCTCGTTTCAAAACAGAAATTTTTTCAGACGATTTTTCTGATCAGGAACTGAGCGATGCGTGGAAAGCTTATAAAAGCGAATCGAAAATTGAAGATGGAGTGCTCATCGGTTTGAAACCGGTCAATGCAGATCACAATGCAGTCGATTCGGTGCAGACAGAAGCATATTCCGATGTCGAAGTGTTACTCGATTTTCAGTTTTCCGGCAGTCCGTTGTTTGTTGTCGCTTTTAACGAACATAAATTCAAAGGCTCTCACGCAGGGCATATCTGCAGGGTTGTTGTTACCCCTAAACGAGTGACCCTGCGCGACGGAAAAACCGGCGTCTTCAAAAATGAGATTTTCGATAAGAGAAAATCAGGCCAGCTCGACAATAAAACCAAAGCACTGCTCAAAACAAAAGAAGTGATGACCAAAGTTAATTTCGAACAGGATAAGTGGTATCATCTTCTCGTTCGCATTCAGGCAGACCGAATGACACTGTACGTTGATGGAAAGAAAATCAGCGAATTGGTGTCCGATGGGATCGCTCATCCGACAAAAAACAAACTTTCAATCGTAACTTCAAAACAGGCGATGCGTTTCGATAATTTCAAAATCCTTGCTCCGTAATCTGGCACACCTCTGAAAGTTATTGATGGAGTAATCCGATGCAGGGCAACAACCTCGCTTCAATGATACAGGCGATCAGGGAGAACGGGTTTGCTCTGATTGAAAAAGCTGTTTCGCAGGACATGGTTCACGAATTAAGTGAGCAGGTCCGTGCTTGCTTTTCGCCTTCCAGTGAATCTGTCAGGCACCGTGATGGCGAAGTGTATGCGGTGCGAAACGTGCTGGAACTTTTCCCGCAGGCCCGTGAATTCTGGCGAACAGATCAGATCAAAGAAATCCTTTGTGATGTTCTGGGACCGGAATACGGACTGGTGCGGGGACTTTACTTTGATAAACCTCCCGATCAGACCTGGGCACTCCCCTGGCATAAAGATCTGCTCATCGCAATCAAACAAGAAAGTGTTGCGCCTGAACTTATCGAACAGGGTTTGTATTCCCAACCCAGAATGCGAATTGGCGTCCCTCACACAGAACCTCCTCTGGAAGTTCTGCAATCAATGCTGACATTGCGATTTCATCTGGATGATATGACCCCGGAAAACGGTCCACTTGAAGTTCTGCCCGGTTCGCACCAAACTGGCAAAAATTTTAAGATCGAAACTTTCGATCCACTCCAGATTCATTGCCAGGCAGGAGATGTGCTGGCCATGAGCTCGCTACTGGTTCATTGCAGTGGCAGCTCCGATCCGGAAACGACTTTGCATCGACGAATCTTGCATCTGGAATTCGCTGCTCGCAAAACATTGCCCGGAGATGTGCAATGGTGGGAATTTTACGCGGGTGAACCCAGCGTGACATAACCACAAGCTAAAACATTTCACACGGTTTAAAGCGTTGAGATCAGGAACGCAAGAAACCCGACTATCTCGCCGGTGTTCCACCACCGCAAGAAGCCGGGCTTGCTGAGTACAGGCTGAGTCCGCTTGAAGATTTACTCCACAACCCAGGTATCGCCGCTGTGGAATAGTTTTTCGAGATCGCCTTTGCCCTGTTTTTCGGTGATCTCTTTGACTTGCTCGTTAACGAGTTCGTCGTACGTGGGGCGTTCGATTGCCCGGAAAATGCCCATCGGTTCGGGACTGTTGGGATGACGCATCTGAGAAAGCAAAAAGGCGAGGCTCGGGTCTTCTGCTTTTTCATCATGGAAGAGAAGATCGTCTTCTGAAATCCCTTTACCCAGTTCGACAACTTCCGGCTGATTCAAGTGATTCAGACGAATCCCTTTGTTCTTTTCTTTGCCGAAGATCAGCGGTTTGCCATGCTCCAGGTAGATGCAGTTATCCTGCTTCTGGTCTTTTTTCGATGCAAATTCGAATGCCCCGGTGTTGAAGACATTGCAGTCCTGGTAGACCTCGACAATAGCCGTTCCTTTATGATGGGCAGCTCGTTCCAGTACCATGTAAAGGTGCTTGATATCGACATCGACCGACCGGGCGACAAAACTGGCTCTTGCTCCCAAAGCAACAGAAATGGGTGTCAACGGCGCATCGACAGAACCGTAAGGCGAGCTTTTCGTTTTCTTCCCTTCCGGGCTGGTTGGCGAATACTGCCCCTTGGTTAATCCGTAAATCTGATTGTTAAACAGGATCACTTTCAGGTCGACATTTCTGCGGATCATGTGCATGAAGTGATTGCCGCCAATGGAGAGTGAATCACCATCGCCGGTGATGACCCACACCTGTAAATCGGGGCGAGTCACTTTTAATCCGGTTGCAATCGCGGGGGCACGGCCATGAATACTGTGCATACCGTAGGTGTTCATGTAATACGGGAAGCGGCTTGAACACCCGATGCCGGAAATGAACGCGAAGTTCTCTTTGGGAATACCAAGCGTTGGCAGGATTTTCTTTATTTGCGCCAGAATGGAATAGTCCCCACATCGCGGGCACCATCGCACTTCCTGATCGCTGGCAAAATCTTTCGGAGTTAAAACGGGTAGTTCAACACTTACACTCATGGCAAACCCTATCGCCTGTTATTATTTAATGTGATGACTGTTATTGATTAAATGATACGGATTATTCAGCCAATGTTTTTTCGATGGCTTCCAATACTTCAGAAATGAGGAATGGTTTCCCCTTCATTTTGTTCAAGCCCTTTGCATCGACCAGATACGTTGATCGCAGCATGTAAAGCAGTTGTCCTGCATTGAGTTCAGGAACCAGAACTTTCTTATATCGTTTGAACAAATCACCCAGGTTTTTGGGGAACGGGTTCAAATAACGCAAGTGTGCTAGCGCAACACTTTTTCCAGCTGCTTGTGCTTTCAACACAGCAGAGCGAACTGAACCGTAGGTTCCTCCCCAGCTGACAACGAGCAAATCTCCCGAATCCGGTCCTTCAACAGCTTGTAGCGGAATATGATCTGCAATTCCCGCAACCTTGGCAGCACGCGTTTGAATCATATGTTCGTGGTTATCGGGATCGTAGCTGACATTTCCAGTTCCATCCGCTTTTTCGAGCCCGCCAACACGATGTTCCAGCCCCGGAGTTCCCGGAATCGGCCAGGGACGAACCAGTCGCTCATCACGAAGATAAGGCAATATCTCGCCATTTTCGCCATTCGGTTTTTCCAAATGCGAATAGTTGATCGGTTCCAGTTTGGAAATGTCCGGAATAAGCCACGGTTCTGCACCGTTGGCAATGTATCCATCGCTGAGCAGAAACACGGGCGTCATAAATTCAACGGCTAATCGCATCGCTTCCCGAGCGGCATCAAACGCATCAGCAGGAGTTGCAGCTGCGACAATCGGCATCGGCGATTCTCCGTTGCGACCGAACATCGACATCATTAAATCTGATTGCTCTGTTTTGGTTGGTAACCCCGTACTCGGGCCGCCTCGCTGTACATTAACAATCACCATCGGGAGTTCGATAATAATTCCCAGCCCGATTCCTTCCGACTTCAGGGCGATTCCGGGTCCACTGCTGGCCGTAATTGAAAATGAACCACCAAACGATGCCCCGACAGTTGCGGTAATCGCGGCTATTTCGTCTTCCACCTGAGCAGTACGGATTCCAAAGTTTTTGAGTTTGGAAAGTTCATGCAGAATATCACTGGCTGGAGTAATCGGATAGCCAGCATAAAACAGTTCTTTCCCGGAAAGATGAGCCGCGGTCGCAAGCCCGATGGCAACAGCTTCGTTCCCGGTAATCTTACGATACTTTCCTGCAGGAAGTTTCGCAGGAGGGACTTTATAATGCACAGTAAAGGCTTCAGTTGAATAACCAAAGTCCGCCCCTGCCTTCAAAGCAGCCAGGTTGGCATCGACCAGTTCGGGACGCCTGGCGAATTTTTCCTGAACCCATTTTTTCGTGGGGGTATCATCTCGTTCGTACAGCCAGAAAACCAATCCCAGTGCAAAAAAGTTTTTACAGCGGTCCGCTTCTTTCTGAGAAAGCCCCAGCTCAGCCACACAATCACGAGTCAGCCGCGTCATTGGCACTTTGTGAACACGGTACCCGGCCAATGCCTCTTCATCGTCAAGCGGATTACTGCCATAACTTGCTTTGGCAATGTTCGATTTATCGAAGGCATCTTCATTGACGATTAACGTGCCTCCCCGCTTGAGGTCTGCCAGATTTGTTTTCAATGCGGCAGGATTCATGGCAACGAGCGTATCAACTTCATCACCGGGGGTGAGAATATCGTTACTCGAAAAACAGAGCTGAAAACCACTCACGCCGCCCAATGTACCGACAGGAGCGCGAATTTCAGCGGGAAAATCAGGAAGTGTGCTGACATCGTTTCCGAAAATCGCAGAAACATTCGTAAACTGCGTTCCAACCAATTGCATCCCGTCACCGCTGTCACCACAAAAGCGAATGACTACAGAATC
>WFOZ01000904.1 GCA_015487825.1 Planctomycetaceae bacterium | reverse complement strand
GAATAATGGGAACTAATTGTTACCACTGAAGCGTCGAAAGAGTACAATAGAATGCGCGGGTACCTGCAACCCGGGAGAGTTGACAGACCGTAAGATGGTGTAAGCCCCATCTTCGCCTGCCGAGCCGCATGCGACGACAAGAAAGAATTGAAACTGTTGTCTCCGGCAATAGATTCACAAAATGGAAACCGAGTTTGATGGGTACGAGCACGCCATCCTGCTACATTGTCTTATGTGCGTGGTCCGCACTAGCGGTCCCTACTTGAATGGATGAAATCAGATGGCCGAAACCGAAGAAATTCAGCAACCGAAGTATGTCGACTTCAGCGATTACATTCTGTTTCAGGTTCGCCGAACGCAGAATCTGATTCGCCAGACCGATTTAATGCTGCTTGTTGCAACTGTCGTTTCTGCCATTCTGTTTCTGCTACTCGGATTCATTCTGCTTGATCACTGGGCATTTTCGCAGGGACTTTCACGTCCGTTACGCTGGCTCGGTTTCTGGGGAATTACGGGGAGTATCATCGGTGCGCTCATTTATTATTTGCGAACCACGGCTGGAAAAACGGTCACTCAACTTTTTGCGGCACGCACGCTCGAAAAAGCAGAGCAGAAATTCGACAATAATTTACTGACGCTGATCGATCTGGAATCAAATAAAATTGAAACTTCAGATCTGATTATCAACAGTCTTGAAAAAAGAGCGGCGTTAACACTTAACGATTTAGATGTCGAACACGCCGTGGACCGTCAGGCACTATTACATCGACTATACGCCCTTTTAATTGGCACCGTTCTGATCTTCGGCTACACGTTTCTGACTCCGAAAAGTGTCACCGATTCGATCTGGCGAATTCTGTTTCCCTGGACAACAACAGCTGCGCCGACAACAACACGAATTTTTGATGTCGAGCCGGGCAACATTACGGTCACGCAAGGAAGCCACGTCGAAATTTCTGCGTATATCGACGGAAAAATCCCAAAGGCGATCTGGCTCGTTTATTCAACCGAAGATCGCTCTGTTTTTGATGAGCGGATTCAGTTACAGGAAACTGAAGATGGTCTCGGCAAGTTTGTCGGTCTCATCACCGGCGAAAACGGGAAGGGAGTCGATCAGCCGATCAGCTATTATCTTCTCGCGGGTGATGGTCGCACGGAAGATTACAAAATATCGGTTCGTCCTGCCCCGCAAACCAGTATTCGTGAAATCCGTATCACGCCCCCTGCTTATACCAAACGGGCAGAGCGGACTCAGCAAAGTGGTTCTCTCGATGCAATTGAAGGTTCTGCAATTCAGCTTGTTGCAGAATCGAACCTGCCGATCAAAAAATCATGGATTCAACTGTACGACACGGAAGACCCGAGCAGCCGCAGTGGGCAGCTTGCGTTAAGTATCGAAAACGAAACACAGGTTTCGGGAAATTGGTCGCTACGATTTCGTGATGACGGAACGTATCCACGGTTTTATCGTATTGAATGTGAAACCGCAGATAAATCGCGAGACCCTTCGCCTCCGTTACATGCAATCCTGATTCGTCCCGACGAACGCCCCGAAGTCCGTCTGCTTGACCCGACAAGTGATCTGGTCCGTCCGATCAATGTGACGGTGCCGCTGTTGATTGAGGCGTTCGATCCGGATTTTCGACTGTCCGGGTTATCGGTGCAAATTGAAAAACAGGGAAAAATTATTGCCAGCGAGTTGATCGATGCAAAAAACAGGCAGTCACTACGTACCCGTTACCCGCTGGAATTGAAACGCCTGCCGATTCAACCGGGGGATGAGATTTCTTTCTGGGTGGAAGCTCGTGATAACCGGGAGCCTTACCCAAATCGAAGAAATACCTCGAAGCTGCGAATTCGAATTACTGCACCGGTTGATGAAGAGCAGGCAAAAAAACAGGAACTGGAAGACGAACAAAAGCAAAAAGAGATTGAACAGGAAAGTAAACAAGAGCAGGAACAAAACGCTGCGGAAAACCCCGATGATGAACAGAATAGTGCGGAGCAATCCGGCGATGAGAATTCAGAGGAAACTGAACAATCAATGAAGGATTCATCACAGGATGGGGAATCTTCAGAAGAAGGAAACGCTCCCGGCGAGAAATCCGAACAGAAAAAAGAAGGAGAAACGAATCAGGAAGGGGATCAGCAGAAGCAGTCTAAAAAACCGGGTGAAGGCAAAAAGTCGGGCGATGATTCCGGTCAGGGAGAAAAGCAGGAACCGAAAGAAGGGACAAATTCTCAATCGAAAAAAACAGACAAACCAAAATACAGTCCTGATGGCGATGATGATGATCGCGTTCTGGAAAAAATGATCGAGTAACTTCGTGAGAAGCAAAAAAAAGAAAAGCAAGACTCCGAACAACAAAGCCAGGACGGTAAAAAACAGGACGGTAATG
>WFOZ01000903.1 GCA_015487825.1 Planctomycetaceae bacterium | reverse complement strand
GTTTTTGAAGTTGCCCTGTCAATTTATTGGCCAATTGGTGAATGATTTTTTGAACTTCAAATTTTTGCTTACCTGGCAGCGGTGGATCGGCAAAAAGCATCACATCGCCGATCATGTCACGAATTCGTAGCGCCTGTCCGGCAATTGTTTCGAGTGACTGGCGATTAGCATCCTTTTTTTCCTGGTTCAAAAGCAATTGTGCCCGCCCCAGAATGACTGCCAGCGGATTATTGATTTCATGCCCGGCTGCAGCTGCGAATTCTATCAGGGCAGCCAGGTGCCTGGGGTCCGGTGAATATATCTTAACTCCTGTTCGTTGATAGGAGTCTTTCTGTGGCTGGGGCATCGGAGTGTCCATCAAACAGGAAAAAGCCGGGCATGAAACCGATGCCCGGCTATTTTAATTCGATCTTTAAGAAGATGAATTCACGTAACTATTCAGTGATGGGTGGCTGGGGACAAATTGTCGGAAGTCGTGCGAACAAGTGACAAGACGGCTGGCGACAATTTGCCCCCAGATGCAACGAGATATCCAATTCTGGGGGCAGATTGTGCGAAGATGCTCTGAGCTTCATACCTTTTTGATAACAATCTGTCCCCAGCCACCCTCATGTTGAATCGCTGAATAGTTACGAATTCACTAAACGGCAACCGGTTCGACGTCCAGTAATTTGCAGATTCGGCTCATCAGTTCGTCGGTTTCAAACGGCTTTTGCAGAAAGTCATTGGCACCGGCTAATTTGAGCTCATCAATTTTATCGCGTTCAACCATTCCACTAATGCAAATGATTTGCACATCGTCCATTGTTGAGTCGCCACGCACTCGCTGGCAAACTTCTTTTCCATTGATATCGGGCAGCATCACATCAAGCACGATGATATCCGGATGATATTCTTTCACCATCATTCCGGCATCGAAACCGTTGTTTGCAACACGAACATCGAAACGACCATCCGCTTCCATCACATCGCGAATCAACTCGACCAGTTCAACGTCGTCATCGACAACCAGCGCTTTGCGTTTGCCACTCTCTAACGCATCGGTTGGAATACCGTTCGATTTCATGAACTTGAAGAGGACATCTCGCGGAATACGCCGAAACTTTGAGCCTGGCACCCGAAATCCCTTCAGCTGACCAGAATCGAAACACCGAATAATTGTCTGCTGGCTGACTTTACAAATTTTGGCTGCTTCGCCAGTCGTAAAAACTGTTTTCATTTCGCTCCATCCTTAGTCCTGAACATGGCAAAGAACTCCTGTACCCAAACAACCCCTGCACTACTATTTACATAGCCGCAGGACAAGCCTGCCGGTTTGCTTGAGCTTCCTCACCAGAAAAAGCTTCAACTCGCGATGTTCCAAACGAATACGAGATGAAGAGGCCATTCACTCCATTGATGTGACCGTGGTTTTACCTGCGAAATTTGCACAAATAGACATGTTATTGTGCGATCGAGAACTACGAAAATAAAACCAACTTGATAAACCCATGGACAGGAATGCCGGGTTCGCCTTTTATCCATTCACCGTGATTGTAGCCAAACTCTCAAATTGGTCAATAGCGTTTTGGCTATCTATATTTGTCTCCCTTTTCATCCTCTGCACACTGGTCATTCCGCGAAAACCCTAATAACTTCGCAGAATACCAACAATATCTGAGTTGTTTGAATTGTCCAAACGGAAAATATTTCAAAATTAGCCCTCAGGAGAATCGCATTTTTATTACTGAGAAACGAGAATGAACCACAATATGTTCTTTTTTATTCAGGTTTCGTATTTCCAACCGGCAGGAAGCGTTGGCGAAATCGATTTTTTCAGGGAGTGAGCTGTGGGAAAACCTTACTGGGTCGGATTTGATCTGGGTGGCACAAAAATGCTGGCAGCTGTGTACGACAATCAGTACCAGTGTATGGGGCGGGAACGAAAAAAGACCAAAGGTTTTCAAGGGGAAAAATCCGGTCTGGAACGAATCGTCAAGTGTATTTACGATGCTATAGAAGATGCTAACCAATCTCTGGACGACCTGCAGGCGATTGGAATCGGATGCCCGGGGCCGATCGATCCTCAAAAAGGTATTCTGTTGCAAGCTCCTAATCTGGGCTGGAAAAATGTTTCCATTGCAGGCGATTTATCCAAAGAGTTCAAGAAGCCGGTCGTTCTGGTAAACGATGTCGATGCGGGGGTTTACGGTGAATACCGATTTGGCGCAGGAAAGGGAGTGAAAAGCCTACTGGGAGTTTTTCCCGGGACTGGTATTGGTGGTGGATTTGTTCATGAAGGAGAAATTTTTCAGGGAGCAAATATTTCCTGTATGGAAATTGGACATATCCCCACGGTTCCTGATGGCCCGATTGCCTCGGCTGGATTGCGGGGATCACTGGAAGCAGTTTCGAGCAGGCTGGCCATCGCATCGCTTGTTTCACAGGCAGCTTACAGAGGACAGGCTCCTTCGGTTGTCGAAAGTGCGGGCACAGACCTGGCAAGCATTCGTAGCGGTACCCTGGCGGATGCTTTAAAGAACGAGCCCATTGTGAAAGAAATCATCGGGCGTGCGATTATACAACTTGGAAGAAGTATTGCAGGGTTCGTGCATATGCTGGCCCCGCAACGAATTATCCTGGGAGGCGGCCTGGTTGAAGCAATGCCTGAATTTATGATGGAGAAAGTAGAAACGGGAATGAGTGAGTGGCTACTTCCCGCGTATCGAGATATTTGTGAAATAGCTGTTGCGGAACTGGATGATGATGCCAGCGTACAGGGAGCAGCAGCCTGGGCCCGGCATGTTCTAAATAAAAAAGTAAGTGAGAATTAACTGAAGCTCTCCAGAGTTGCGGAGCCCCCGGTCTGCATTTATTTTCTTTTTTTGTGTGTGGAGGGGGGGGAGAATATGTATTTATCTTTTTGATTTTGTTTCGAGTTTCGAAATTCGTTTGTCTTATTTTTTACAGGTTCTAAAGAAAACAACTCATGGCATTGGATTCACTTAACCAGATTCGACAGGTTGCTGTGATCGAAATTGGGACAACTGCAATCAGGATGGCAATTGCAGAGGGAGTTGCACAGGCAGAGGTCCGAACTCTGGAAAACCTGACGATTTCTGTTGCGATCGGAAATGACACTTATTCGACAGGACAGATTTCTAGAAACACAATTGAAAAGTGCGTCAATGTCT
>WFOZ01000902.1 GCA_015487825.1 Planctomycetaceae bacterium | reverse complement strand
TATCTACAACACATTTTGCAGACAGCGATAGATACCGCCCGGCTTGCAATCAAAAACGAAACCGAAGCGATTCTCGACTGGCATACCGGTCGCTGCGATTTGGCCTCCAACCGTGATTTTATTGATCCGACTATAAACGCGAATCGAATTGTTTGCGGTTACAATCCGCATGGCAAAGCTGATGATACTTTGCTTGTTGGTCGCGTGACCAACAAGCAAGGAACAATCATTGCAACTCTTGTCAATTATGCCTGTCACCCCACAACATTAGCCTGGGAAAACAAGACGATATCCCCTGATTACATCGGTGCGATGCGGGAAACAATCGAAACTGCGACAAACGCCCCGGCTCTATTTCTGCAAGGTGTTTCCGGCGAGTTATCGCCACGGTATCAATATGTGGGAGACACCGCGGTTGCAGACCGGCATGGACGACAACTTGGTTATTCCGCCCTGGCAACCTTAGAAGCGATGGAGCCTCCCGCGACAAAACTCGTGTTCGATTCTGTCATGGAATCGGGAGCACCGCTAGCCGTTTGGCGACATCAGAAAGCTGTTCCTTCAAAGCAATTGCAAGCCTGCGAATCATCTATTGAACTGCCGCTGAAAGATTGGCCTAGTGCTGAAGAATTAGAGAAACAGCAGCTTGCCTGCGAAGACCGCACGGTGCAGGAACGTCTGAGGCGTAAACTGGCAATCCGTCGTGGCGTGGGCGATGGGCAAACTTATTCGCTTCCTGTCTATACCTGGCAAATCGGTGATGTCGTTCTTGTTGGCAGCAAAGCGGAAGCGTATTCGATTTTGCAAACAGAACTTCGCAGTCGTTTCCCCGAGCAGACCCTCGTTTGCATGAATTTAATCAACGGCTCAATCGGCTATCTCGCTCCCCGGGAATTGTATGACAAAAACATCTACCAAGTCTGGCAAACCCCCTTCGCCAGCGGAAGCCTGGAAGCAACCATCGAAGGGGCGACACAAATATTGAATCGAATTTTCGAGATGTCGTGAGGTTCGCAATAGCGGTCCCTGCGGCTGAATAGTTATTTACTCGCTCCCAAAGTCCTCTCTGGGAACGAGGGGAATTAACCGGAAACGGTTGCCACTTCAGGGGAATCAGCCGACTGATCGGCAACTTCACACGGGCACCAGGCGAGAATTGGATTGCGAGCCGCCTTGACTTCATCGGGTCTGGAAACCGGTGTTGAATACGGGGCCTCATGCAAGAACTCAGGATCTTCCTGTAGAATTTTTTTGATCGCAGCGGCGTATTGATCGAGAGTTTCTTTCGATTCGGTTTCGGTTGGTTCCATCATCATCGCTTCCGGAATGACCAGCGGAAAGTAAACTGTCGGGGCGTGAAAACCGTAATCGAGCAGACGCTTGGCGATATCCATCGCGGTGATCCCTTTTTCCTTGCACGCCCTGGCAGAGGCAACGAATTCGTGCATACAGCGATCACCATTAGGAACATCGAGAACGTCTTTGAGTTGCGAAAGCAGGTAGTTCGCGTTCAGAACAGCGTGCTCTGAAACTTCTTTCAGTCCCTTTGCTCCCAGAGTTCGAATATAAAAATAACCCCGAAGCAGAATACCAACATTCCCCAGGAACGCCCGAAGTCTGCCAGTCGAATGTTTCGGAGTTTCTAATTGGTAAATGGAGGAGCCATCTTCGTTTCTGTTTTTTGTGATGACTGGTCCCGGCAAGTATTCTGCAAGAAAATCCCGTACCGCGATTGGCCCTGCTCCCGGGCCGCCTGCTCCATGAGGTCCGGTGAATGTTTTGTGAATGTTGTAGTGCATCATGTCGCCGCCAAAATCACCCGGGCGGGCTTTGCCGAGGATGGCATTCATGTTCGCACCGTCGATGTAAACAAGACCGCCGACATCGTGAACCATTTTTGTGATCGTATTGATATCTTTCTCGAACAGACCGATTGTGTTCGGATTGGTAATCATGAAAACAGCGACATTATCGCAAAGATGTTTACGCAGAGAGTCCAGGTCGACAAACCCTGTTGATGATGCTTTCAACTGAATGCAATCAAACCCGGCCATCGATGCACTGGCCGGGTTGGTGCCATGTGCGGAGGCGGGGAAGATCACTTTCGTTCGTTTTTCCCCTTTCGCTTCAAAATAAGCAGCCGCGGTGAGCAGTGCCGCAAATTCCCCTTGCGCCCCGGCTGCAGGATGCAAAGAGACCGCAGGCAGTCCCGCAATTTCTGCCAGCATTTCCTGTAGTTCATAAAGAATACCAAGCAGCCCCTGCATATCGGCCTGGTCGGTCCAGGGATGCACATCAATCAGCCCCGACATATTGGCCCAGCGTTCGTGACGCTTCGGGTTGTACTTCATCGTACAACTGCCAAGCGGGTAGAAGTGCGTATCAACAGACATATTTCGCTGCGAAAGAGAAACGTAATGCCGAACGATATCTCCTTCGGTCACTTCAGGAATCGCAGGCAGTTTTACTGCCCGGTGTTCTTCAGGAATCAAAGTTTCCAGATCACACACAGGGACATCACACTGCGGAAAGCGAGTCGCCCGACGACCGGGAACAGCCAGTTCCTGCAGCAGTTTAACAGCTTGACGATTTTCCATAGTTTTTAATTCTTGAGGGATGAAAATGAAAATAGGTTAGCCACGGATGAACACAGATTTTCACGGATTAAGAAGAGAGCCTTTTTCAGTAAACAAACCGTTTGAATTCTACTTTTTCTTTCCCGAAATTTATTAGTGAGTAGGCTGGGTTGAGTTTTTACGAAACCCAGCATGACAGGTATCCATTCTACTTGAAGTTTGAATGAGGTAGGTGCTGGGTTTCGTGCCTCAACCCAGCCTACGGCCTAAAAATCATCTAAAACGAACGAAAACACGTGGGAAGGAGGACCTTCCCAGCCGTGCGTTCCCAAGCAGGAGCTTGGGAACGAGTTGATGCACAGATTTTTTCTTATCCGTGAAAATCTGTGCTGATCCGTGGCTAATTTTTTTTCTTTATTTCTTTACTTATTCCTGTCATTCAATCAGAAAGTGCTTCTACCAGTTTGTCGATTTCTTCTCGTGTTCGTTTTTCTGTCACGGCCAGTAACAGGTTATTGTTTTCATCTAATCCGGTATCGAAACGGTTCAAAGCGGGGCCGATGTTGAAGCCTGCCTGCTTTGCTTTAGTGATCAGTTCTTCTACTGGAGCATGTGGGGTGAACACGAACTCCTTGAAGAAGGGGTGAGGAAAGGTGACTGTCCCGATACCTGCTTCGGTCAGCTTTTCTGCTGCGTAATGTGATTTTCTGCAACATAATTCGCCCGCTTCGCGTAACCCCTGAGGCCCCAACTGAGCCAGATGAATAAGAGTTCGCAGTGCGAGCAATCCCTGGTTTGTGCAGATGTTGCTGGTCGCTTTGTCTCTGCGGATGTGCTGTTCTCGTGTTTGCAAATTGAGCACGTAGGACGTTTTTCCAGTGCGATCAGTTGTTTGACCGATCAAACGACCGGGGATGCTGCGGACAAACTTTTTCCTGGCAGCCAGAATCCCCAGATACGGCCCTCCAAATTGCAGCGGTGTTCCCAGGCACTGTCCTTCTGCCACTGCGATATCAAAACCGTAATCGCCGGGGCGTTTCAAAATACCGGTGCTGATCGGATCGAACACTTCAATTGCAAGTGCTCCCGCCTGATGAGCCAAATCGACGACGCTGCCTGCATCTTCAAGCTGACCAAAAAAGTTGGGATGTTGAACGACAACCGCTGCGGTCTGCTTATCGATTAACTTCGCTGCTTGCTGCCAGTCTGCAACGCCATCGACCTGGCCGGTTTCGACAATTTCACAGCCGAGACGATTCAAATAAGTCTTGGCGGTGAGCAGATATTCCGGGTGAAGAGTTCCCGCAACAACCACTTTCCCGGAGCGTCGGGTGGCTCGAATTGCCATGATGATTGCTTCTGCAACCGCAGAGGCTCCGTCGTAAAGGCTTGCATTGGCAACATCGAGTCCGGTCAGTTCGGTCATCATCGACTGGAATTCGAAAAAAGCCTGTAGCGTCCCCTGACTCGCTTCTGCCTGGTAAGGGGTATAAGCCGTGTAGAATTCTCCCCGGGAACAGATTTCATCGACCGTTGCAGGGATAAAATGATCGTAGGCACCTCCCCCCTGAAAGCAGATTCGCTCAGCAGAAAGGCGATCCGGTGCAATCGTATTTCGCAGGTGGTGGTCGAATTCGATTTCCGTTAACGCTTCAGGCAGATCCAGTTCCCGTTTCAGTTGAATCTCTTCAGGAATCATCTCGAACAGATCATCGATCCCCCGGACCCCGATCGCATCGAGCATTTCCCGCTGCTCATCATCAGTTGCAAATAAATAAGACACAGAAATGAATCCAAAAATTATAGAGTGCGTGTTGAAATCCGAAACTAATTCAAATGTTCAAAAAACAGAGGCGAGCCTGGAATGTTGACTCCTGTTGATGAGCAGGCATGAGGCAGTGTAATGATCAGAAGGATTACACCTGCTCTGTACGCAAGAATTAATGCTCTGCGTTTTGGCAGAATTCTTTGTAGGCGGCTTGATCCATCAGGCTTTCCAGTTGTGAAGGGTCTGTCAGTTTGAGGCGAAACAGCCAGCCATCTTCAAACGGACTGCTGGATAATTTTTCCAGATCGACTTCAAGAGATTCGTTCACTTCCGTGACGACACCGCTCACCGGAGAAATTAAGTCGCTGGCCGCTTTGACACTTTCCACCACGCCACACGATTCGCCAGCCGTGACAGTAGCTTCCGGTTCCGGCAATTCAACAAAGACCAGGTCAGTCAACTCAGCGACTGCAAAGTCGGTAATTCCTATTGTGGCGGTTTCTCCTTCCCGGGAAACCCATTCGTGAGATTCCGTATAACGTAACGAAGATAAATCCATCAGGTTCGCCTTACAATTTTTTCGTAGTTTTATAGATAGATGAGATGGCTAAAAGGATATACAAAGTTTGAATATGTTATTCCATGAGACTGCTTTGAACAACAATCGAATAAAAGAAAGGAATTTTCATTGCTTCAGAGTGAACAGGACGCGATGCGTTACGTGATGTTTCAGATCGAAGACACCTTGCCGTATGGGCGAGTTGTTGATTCAAAATGACTGACAAAAGCTGTTTTGTCTTATTGAAGTTGCTCTTCCTGCGTATTCTCCAGTTCAGAAATTTTCTGTAATCGTCGGGCGTGTCTACCACCTTCAAACTCGGTTTGCATCCAGATATCTATCATGCGGTCAACCAGTTGTTCGCCGAGAAGCTCGGCTGAAAGGCATAGCACATTGGCATTATTATGCCTGCGGCTCATTTCTGCAGTGACTTCATCGTGACAGACTGTTGCACGGACGCCCTTGAATTTATTCGCAGCAATGCACATTCCCATGCCGGTTCCACAAATGAGAATCCCCCGGTCAATTTCTCCGTGAGCGACAGCCTCAGATACTTTGATCGCAAAGTCCGGATAATCGACACTCTCCTGGTCACCAGGCCCATAATCGATCACCTGATGTCCAAGATTAGTCAATTTCTCCAGTATCCGCGACTTTAAACTGATACCGCGGTGATCGCTGGCGATTGCTATATTCATTTCAGATTCTGTCTTAATTTCATCCGGGGACATATAAACAAATTGAAACTCCTGAATCTCCTAAATTTCAGCAATTAACTTATCGAGATGCTCGTGCAAGCCAGCTTCAATCGCCTCTTTACATTGGCGATAAACTTCCGGACCCGCCCCAATTGGATCTGGAATATCCCGCCCGTGAACACCCAACACAAAAGTCCGATCTTCCAGGTCTGCCCGGTGATGCAGGACAACATCACGATGATAACCGGTCATCGTAAAAATATGATCAGCCCGCTCGAGTAACTGCTCAGTCAAGGGTTGACTGCGATGTTCAGACAGATCAACATCTTCCTGGCTTAATAAAACAACTGCCTCTGAACTGGCAGGAGAACCAAAATCTGCTGCGACTCCTGCTGATACAACCTCGACACCTTTTTCAGGCAGTTCCACCTCCCGACATTGTAGCCCATCGGCCAGCAATTTGCGACAAATCACCTCAGCCATCGGGCTGCGACAAGTGTTTCCAGTGCAGACAAACAGAATGCACGGGCCACTTCGCTCCATGATTGTTGAATCATTCATACCATGAGACTCGGTTATTAGAACTCCTTCTGTTCGACACTCGACAACTGCATACGAACATTGCTTCTCAATCTCTCCTGTGTCGATCACGTAATTCAAACAGTTTGGAAGTAAATCCACAAGTCTGCAACAGCTTTCTGCATACGGATTTGCAAAGAAGCTTCCTTCAGGCTTTACAGGACTTGAAATTAATGGCCACGGGCAAAGAGAGTGTATACGTAAGGCCACACCTTCCGCAGTGGTTCTAAACCGAAGCTTGCGTGACGTGTCTTTCCTGGTTTCGCTATCCTGCTCATTCTTCGCAGGGTTCTCATGGCCAAGCACAGTTCGAGGAACGATTAACTCAATGGAGCCACTGGGAAAACGGCTTAACAACCTGGTGCCACGAACGGTATTCGGGAAGATATAATCAATGATTTCTTCTGCAGATCGCAGCAGGATTACCGCAGCTTTCAACTGTTGGGAGGTATTTTTCGCAAGGGTGAGGATTGGCCAGCGAGTGGAGCCGAGTAAACTTTCTTGCGAAAACTGAACAACTGCTTTCTGGATTGCAATGTATCCGTAATCCGTTGGTACTCCGACAATTTTCCCGTCTCCCAGGCGATTTACGGCTTCGAAAATCGCTTCTTCCAGTTCATCCGGAGAATTACACTGCCTGATTTCAGGTTTCATAAGTACCAATCAACAAAAATAAAGGTAACTATTCAGCGTTGGGGTAGGGTCCGCTACTCGCGGACCACAATGGGAGGTGGATCCTCCTGTTTCTACGGTGGTCCGCAATAGCGGACTCTACAAACAACCTTAATTTCTGCAATAACCAAACATTGCTGAATAGTTATAAATAACGCAAGATACGGCAGGGGACCTCTATTTCGCTTAAAAGAAGCGCAGGCAGTTCTGTCCGTTACGTTTGAGTATGCTGTATTACAGGCAGGCGGCAATGTCTACCCTCCGCTTACGAGGAAATATCGATTTCCCGGCACTGCTGGTTTATTCTGACAGCCGTAACCAAATCTATACTATAGAAATCTGCGAAAGTCGCACAGAAATCGACCGTTAGTGGTACAGAGGTTTCCTCTAAGCATCGAGCAGGCCTGTCGATAAGTGGAACATAAAATGGCTCAGTTGACCCACGCACACAGAAGGGTTATCCTGTCCGGCTTGCAGTTTTTAGTGATTAGCCGTTCGAGCCGGTAATAACGCCGGTTTGTGAAATCGCTGTACATCCGCGTGAGATCGTACAGGGTTCGGCCCGTTTAAGAAGGTGAGTTTTGATGGATATTAATGTCAAAGATATTCTCGATGCAGGGGTACATTTTGGTCATCAGGCCAGTCGCTGGAACCCGAAGATGCGTCCCTATATTTATGGACGCCGCAATCGCATTCATATTATCGACCTCAAAGAGACCGTTCGAGGTCTGGTGCGTGCAAAAAGATATTTGCAGAAAGTTGCTTCTCAGGGAAGTCTGATTTTGTTTGTCGGGACGAAACGACAGGCAGCCGGGTCTATTAAAGAGTGTGCCCTGACGTGTGGTATGCCTTACGTCAGTGAACGCTGGCTTGGCGGAATGCTCACCAACTACCGCACCATTCGCAACCGCTTGAATCGCCTTGAAGAATTGGAGAAATTACAGGAAACGGGCGAGTTAGCTGGCTTTTCGAAAAAAGCGCAGGCAAAACTGATGCGGGAATACCGTAAGGTGAATCGCAACCTGGGCGGGATTCGAGAGATGAACCGTCTTCCTGAAGTGATCGTTGTTGTTGATCCAAGCAAAGAACATAATGCTGTTCACGAAGCGCATTTACTCGGGATTAAAGTTGTTGCCCTGATCGACACCGATTCCGATCCTGATCTTGTCGACCTGCCGATTCCTGGTAACGACGACAGTATGCGATCCATTCGGTTGATTATGGCGCATCTGACAGCTGCTGTTGCCGCCGGTAAGGGTATTGTACCTGGTCAACAGGACAAGACAGAAGAACCTGAGGAAGAAGAAATGAAGCCGAAGCCGAGCATGTAGGCAAGTCCTCTGTTCGCTCAGCTGGCTGAACCTTATGCTCCTGTTCGTTGTCAAATCTATTCTGCAGTAAACAAGAGTGGTTATGTAGGATATTGCTTCTGTTCAGATGCTTTTCTAACGTCGATTAAAATCAAATTTTGAATTATTTTGAAGGAGAAACTCTCAATGGCCGACATTACGGCTGCCGCAGTGCGATCACTGCGAGAAAGAACCGATCTTCCTATGATGCGCTGTAAGCAGGCGCTTGTGGAATCTGGTGGAGATGAAGAAAAGGCGATTGAAATTCTTGCTTCTCAGACTGCAAATATTCGCGCCAAACGGGCAGATAATGCTACCTCAGAAGGTCGCATTTTCATTGCCATCAAAGATGACGGAAGCGAAGCGGCATTGGTCGATTTTCAATGCGAAACCGCACCTGTTGCTTCGAATGAAGAATTCCTTTCGTTGGGCGAAGCAATGGTTCAGCAACTGCTAAATGGACCGGGAGCAGAAACACCTGCGGAGCTTCTTGCCCAGGATGCACCGGGGAAACCCGGCGTTACGCTGCAGCAGGTGCTGGACGAACTGGTCAATAAAATTGCAGAGAAATTCGAAGTTGCTTTTGTAGCCCGTATGGCTGGACCGGTTGGATACTACGTCCATCACGATGGCAAAACCGCTGCCATGATTCAGGCAACCGGCGAAAATATGAACGCTCCTATTTTGCGGGATGTTGCCATGCACATCGCCGCTCTGAAGCCTTCATTAGCCAGCGAAAACGATGTCGATCCGGCAAAAGTTACCGCCGAGCGTGAGCGACTTACTGAAGAAGCTCGCGCAACCGGCAAGCCCGATAATATTATCGGTAAAATTGTCGATGGTCGTATGAAAAACTTCTTCCAGACCGAAGGCGTATTAACGACTCAGGCTTTTGCCAAGGACGAAACAAAAACTGTTGGCCAGGTTCTGGCTGCAGAGAATCTCGAAGCTAAGGCGTTTATCGTCCGTTCAATCGGCTGATTGGACAGCGATTTATGTGAGACGGCTACAACGGGTCGACTGCTGAGAATGCCTGTCGACCCGTTTTTTATTATCAGCTGGAAACCTAATTCATCTGACAAAACAGAAGCATGCCCGCCTGTTTTTTTAGAGATTGCCGTATCGAAAATAGTAGCCGGGAAAACCTTCGCTTCGTTCAATAATATGTTGGTTGAGAGAGCCCCTTTATTCACAATCCGGGAGTAACAAATGGTCGAACAATCTAAACCGTTGGCCTACAAACGTGTTCTGCTCAAACTGAGCGGCGAAAGTTTTTGCCGCGATCGTGCAGGTGGAATCAGTATGGCTGAGGTGACACGTATTGCAGAAGAGATACGAGATGTTGTGGAGCAGGGTGTTGAACTGGCGATCGTCTGTGGTGGCGGGAACATCCTGCGAGGCAAACAGTTTTCCGATGGTTCCGATGCCATTAAAACGGCAACGGCTCATTATATGGGAATGACAGCCACCGTCATTAACGGACTGGCTTTGCAAGACGCGTTGGAGCATATTGGTGTTGCAACTCGCCTGCAAACTGCGATCCGCATGGAGAGTGTTGCAGAACCGTTTATTCGCCGCCGTTGTATTCGTCACCTGGAAAAAAAACGGGTCGTGATTCTTGCCGGGGGAACTGGAAGCCCTTTCGTAACCACCGATACCGCTTCTGCACTGCGAGCACGTGAAATCGAAGCAGATGTTGTGATGAAAGCCACCAAGGTGGACGGCATTTACTCGGACGATCCCGAAAAGAACCCTCACGCAATCCGTTATGATCGCATCTCATTTCAGGATGTTCTTGCCCAGCGTTTGCAGGTGATGGACGTGCAGGCTTTCCATCACTGTATGGAACACAACATTCCGATTCTGATTTTCGATTTCCAGAAATCAGGAAATATATTACGTGCAGTTAAAGGAGAGCGTGTCGGGAGTATCGTTGAGGCAGCCACGGAATAAAATCTATAATTGCTACCAGTCAGTTGCGAGCAAACCTGTCTGCACATTACGATTATTAAATACATCAGGCCATCGGACCAGACACTAATTCAGAAAGAGATCTCTCATGGAACGCGATGAAATTCTTCTTGATTGTGAAGAGCGAATGGAAAAAGCGGCGAGCTTTTTGGCTGATCAACTCAAAGGATTGCGCACCGGTCGGGCAACCCCGGGACTGGTCGATTCGATCCGTGTCGATTATTACGGCTCTCCGACTCCCCTGAAACAGTTGGCTAACATCAGCGTTCCTGAACCACAACAAATTGTCATTCGTCCGTTTGATGCTCAGGCCGTTGGAGAAATTGTCAAAGCAATTCAATCAAGCGATGTCGGTCTGGCTCCCAATAACGATGGCAAGCTCATTCGTTTGAATATCCCGGCTCTCTCCACAGAACGACGCAAGCAGTTGGCTTCCCGTGTTAAGGAATTTGCAGAAGAAGCCAGAGTTTCCATCCGCAACATTCGCAGAGATGCCAATAAACACGCCGACCAGGGGCAAAAAAGCAAGCTCTTTTCTGAAGACGAGCGGGATGACATCAAGGATGAAGTCCAGAAGCTGACAAAAAAATACGAAGCAAGCGTCAACGCAGCCACAGCCGCCAAAGAAAAAGATATCATGGATGAGTAATTGATTTCCTCGTTCCCAAGGTCCACCTTGGGAACGCAAGGGACTGAAGCTCCT
>WFOZ01000901.1 GCA_015487825.1 Planctomycetaceae bacterium | reverse complement strand
GCTCGGTAAACTTCTCGCAAAGGGAGTTGTTGCTCGCGGGCGATTCGGGCACACTCTTCAAATTCCGGTTGAAACCACGGTTTCCTGCCGGTCGGCTGGCTCAGCTTTCCGGTAACAGCTCCCCAGGTCGTATCGACAGAAACGATGTTACGAGCCAGTATGCAACGTTCGATTTTTGTTATTCGAATGCCAAGTGTCCCTGTCTGTTCAAACAGGATTGTTCGTAATGCCTCCACATCCACCGGCTTGCACAAAACGCTCAACTGCGTTCCCGGGCGTTCCTTTTTCATCTGAATCGAAGTTGTGTAAACATCCAGTGCGCCGGCTTGTTCAAGTCGTTCTCTGGTATAGCCGATTATTTCTGCGGTTGTATCATCAAGGTTTGTTTCCAGTAAAGAGACAATTTCACGCTCGGGCTGCAATGTGGTTGTGCCAACAAACAGCCTGAGAAGATTGGCCCGATCCGGAAACGTTTTGGTCCCTGCCCCGTAACCAATTTGTTCGATCTGCATTGCAGGGAGATGACCAAAATGATCAACCATCGTTTTTACAATCGCGGCTCCGGTTGGTGTTGTCAACTCGGCTTCAACAGGCACATCCTGAAGCGGAATTCCTTTGAGAAGTTCTGCGGTCCCCGGTGCAGGAACCGGACAGATGCCGTGGTCTATGTGAATCAGTCCGTAACCGGTCGGTATGGGACTGCAATGGATTTGCTCGACTCCAAGAAGATCAAAGCCAATTGCGGCGGCAACAATATCGACAATGGAATCGATTGCACCGACTTCATGAAAATGAACTTTTTCGATACTCGATCCATGCACGGTCGCTTCGGCTTGCGCAATGGCCTGAAATATCTGCCAGGCGATTTCGTGCTGGGCCTCTGTAATTTTATCGGAACGTGAAAGGATCTCACGAATATCTGAGAGATGTCGATGTGCGTGTTGCGGAGGATGCTCAACACTCACCGCGGTGGCAGCAAAGCCCCCTTTAATCACTTTTTCAACGCGCAGTCGAACTCCTTCGAGTTTCAGGGAATCAATCCCTGCCTCAATTTCCTGTTGACTGACACCGGCATCAATCAAAGCACCGAGAGTCATATCTCCGCTGATACCGGTGTTGCATTCAAGATAAGCAATTTTCATGAGAATGGAAAAGTTCTGTAGGTCAGGCTCTCCAGCCTGACACGTTCACGAGTAAATAATTCGAGTCAAAAGTACTGAATTCGCTGGTAAATCAAAAGATGGTCATATTGGTAACCACTTTCGTCAGGCTGAAAAGCCTCACCTGCGGCTGAAATTGGCAGGCACCATTTTAGTTGGATATCGCAAATCACCAAAGACCAGTTTTCTGACTCTAAATTAAGGTTATGATTCTGATTTACAGCCTGTTATGATTCAGGGTGTTATTAGAGTCAGGCCGCAGGAGCTGCTATTACAGACCAGCATATTCCCTTCGGCTTCACAATTCTGTTCCCGGTCTCCAATAACGACCGTGCGGGTTTATGGATAAAGAGAAGCAAATGAGTGCAGAATCAGCAGATAATACTTCGGAAAAGGGTAATTCCTGGCGATTTGTGTGTGTTTTTGCAGGGTCACAGGTTGGAAGTGAGGCTCAATATGCTGAGCAAGCCAGGCAATTGGGGGAATTACTCGTCGAAAACCAATTGGGACTGGTTTATGGGGGAGGGAGCGTCGGCCTGATGGGAGAAATTGCTGATGCTGTTCTCGATTCCGGCGGGAAAGTCATTGGAGTCATTCCGAAGTTCCTGGCAACCAGAGAACTTCTGCATACCGGGTTGACAGATACTATCATCACAGAAGATATGCACTCCCGCAAAGCAATAATGGCTGAATTGGCAGACGCTTTTATCGCACTTCCGGGAGGATTGGGAACATTTGAAGAACTGTTCGAAGTAATCACCTGGGCACAGTTGGGAGTTCATCAAAAGCCGATTGGGTTGTTAAATGTTGCTGGTTTTTACGATCCAGTATTGAATTTGATCGAACATGCCATTGAACTCGGCTTTGTGAAGCCGGAACATCGGGATTTGCTGGAAGCTGCGGAATCATCTGGTGAACTGCTTAAACTGCTCCAGTCTAAAAAAATGCCTGAACTGCCGAAATGGTCCGATTTGAATACTATCTAATGAGAGGAAAATGCCGTTGCATCCTTGTTTTCAGGTAGATTCTGAACTTCTGGCGAGTTGTGAGACAATTCGCCAACGGCGAAGCGGGCCGGGAGGTCAGCATCGTAATAAGGTCGAAACGGCGATTCGGCTTACCCACAAACCGACTGGATTATCTGCTCAGGCGAGTGAGCGACGTTCTCAGGCAGAGAATCTGAAACAGGCTCTTTTCAGGTTACGACTCGAACTGGCATTGAATCACCGCACAGGCACCGAGATATCTGAGTTTTCCGAGAGAGTAAAAAAATCAGAGCTCTGGCGAAAAAGATGCAAAAACGGGCGGATTTCGGTTAATTCCTCTCATCTGGACTTCCCGGCGATGCTGGCTGACCTGCTTGATTGTCTGGCATCGGTAGAATGGGATCACAAGCGAGCAGCAGAAATTTTACAGTTATCTGCGTCTCAACTGATCAAATTTTTGAAGAAGGACCCTCGTGCTTTGAGCATCCTGAACCAGCATCGGCAGCAAGCAGGCCTCAATCCCCTATCGTGACTTCATTCAAGAGACAGGATTGCTGCCAAACTGGCAGGGTAATGAGATTTGACACAGATTCCCTCCTGTTGAAGCGGCAGGGTAATCAAATCTGAGATGACTGATAAAACCTGTATTTATAGTTTTTCGCAACTTTTTACTGTTTGGCATAACAGTTGCCGTGTAACCGACGTGGGTGATTGTCCGTCCTGATCGTGAGTAAGCTGATCAGACGGTTAACCGGAGTTTGGGTCTGCCAAAATGGGTTCCATTGGGAATTACAGTTTTAATATCAATCGATGGCAGACTTTTCATACTGTTTGATTCAAATTGTCAGGAGTAATTCAATGGCAGCGAGTACGGCTGTAAAG
>WFOZ01000900.1 GCA_015487825.1 Planctomycetaceae bacterium | reverse complement strand
GCCCCCCAGGCCGCGGGTGTTTATTATTCCTCTTTTGGACGCATTTAGTGATTCCATTGATCTTTGTTCTTGGATTCCTTGGAGTTGTTAGTTTACCTTTCATGGATTAATGTCTGATGGGGATAAAAACTATTGTCTATTTTTATCCCCATTGAACTTTTCAAAAACTGGGATGAATTAGGGTGAAAACGATTATCATATTCTCTATTCATTTATATCGGTATATTTGGTATCCAATCTATAAGGGGATGTCTGATGCTGGCATCGATACCAGGCTATGTATATTTGAGCCTACTTGTTCAGAGTATTCTCTGCAGGCGCTAAATAAATATCCTTTAGGCGTGGCATTGAAAAAAAGTTTTACCAGGATATCTAAATGTCGTTCCGGGGAGAAAGGTGGTTATGATCCACCTTAGATCAATTGACGGTCAATCTGAAGCGCAAAAGAGCTTGGGGCTATCAAATGCTTTATTACGGGCAGGATTTTTTTTGTAATCCGGATTGCAAGCAGCGCACGGCAATTTGGAGGAAACAGTATCAGTGGCTTCAGACGTATTTTCAAAATATCCGTATGTTTTTTTGATCTGTGGGCAATTGTGGCGTGACAATCGTCCCTCCGCTCAACAACCCACACGATTTGAGGAAGAGCCCAAAATTTAAGAAGGAAGATAAGATGCAGAATATGAATATTCAATTAACAATGCTGGTTTTTGCCCTGGTCGTTTTTGGGCTTTCTTGTGGAGAGAGAGAGATTGAGGTAGACAAACTGAAACTGCGCGAAGATGGCTTGTTCTATGCGGAAAACGAAGATAAGCCCTATAGTGGGAAAGTCACGGATTTTTATATTGTCTATGATGGCCCGAATATCAAATCTAAGAAGAAAAAGGCTGAAATCGTGTTAAAAAATGGGCAGGCATCCGGGCCCGCCAGAGAATGGTATGACAATGGCCAGGTGAAAAGCGAGGGAGAATATAAAGAAGGTAAAAGTCATGGGCTCTGGACCTACTGGCGGGAGAATGGACAAAAATCAGACGAAATCACTTTCAAAGATGGAATTTATGATGGCCGTCGGGCTCACTGGTATGAGAACGGTCAAAAGGGCCAGGAAGGTGTTTTTAAGGACGGTAAAATGGTAGGAGAGTGGCATTATTGGAGCCGTGATGGACAAAAGCGAGAGACTGGAGAGGTCACAGATATCGACGGCAATACTTACCGCACCATAAAAATAGGGGACCAGTGGTGGATGGCGGAGAACCTCAAGGTCACCCATTACCGCAACGGCGACGAAATACCAAACATAACTGATGATAAGGCCTGGGCAGGGTTGACAACTGGTGCATTGTGCAGTTATGATAATGACCCCCGATTCAAGCCTGCTTATGGCCTGCTATACAATTGGTATGCTGTGTCTGATGAACGTAACATTGCACCTGAGGGCTGGCATGTTCCGAGCAACGCGGAATGGGAAAAGTTAAACGCCTATGTAAGTGACCCGGCAAACGGATTTGTTGAAGAAGGTAGATGGAAAGCAGATGGCAACTCCGGATGGCCTCCCGGTACATCAATTACCAATGAAACTGGTTTTTCTGCTTTGGTAAGTGCTGGCCGTAGGAGTGATGGTGCCTTCAACAGGGGCCGTTCTAGAGCCTTCTTTTGGACATCTACTGGTTCTCTTTTTAAGCCAAGGCCAGGTACCGGGGCGTATGCCTATGATAAGAACCCACGTATGATGGCGTTTATCAGGCAGCTATATTACCAAACTTCGCGACTCGAGCCAGGCGTGAGTATGAGTTCGGGGCTGGACCTGGTGTTGAGAAGTAGAGGGTTTGGCGCTTCAGTACGCTGTGTTAAGGATTGAGGTCCATCTTCAGTAGTCGTCTCCATCCGGTGGCTCCCATCTTTCTTCAACTCATCTCCTTTCGTATCTTCCCATCGGATTTACGAAAGGAGATTTTTTATGTCCTGATGCACACCCCTGCCTTCCAGCCGAGCTGGCCGTAAGATGGGGGCTC
>WFOZ01000899.1 GCA_015487825.1 Planctomycetaceae bacterium | reverse complement strand
GTTTATGAGTTATGGCTTGAAGAAGCTATCAACAAAGGGCGCATTGATGCCCCTGATTTTTACGAGCGCAAAGCAGCATGGACAAGATGCAAATGGATTGGCCCCGGCAGAGGTTGGGTTGACTCTGTCAAAGAAGCCAAGGCCGCACATCTACGCATGCAAATTGGTCTTTCAACGCTGGAGGATGAATGTGCTTCTCAAGGGTTGGATTGGGAAGAAGTCCTTGAACAACTTGCCCGTGAGAAAGCAAAAATCACGGAGCTTGGATTAAGCATTAACGATGCAAACAGTATTTTAAACACTTTAGAAGACAACCCAAAGGAGGATAATGATGAGAATTTGGAACAAAATAACGGGTGATCCGTGGGCCATTACAGAAACGGCATTACACACAATTTTGGAAGTCGCCGCGCGAGAAAATGAAAGTCCCGAAGCTGTTGCCGCCAAATTAGGCCGTGATTTGCAAAACACCTATCACGTAACGATGCGCGATGGTGTTGCAATCATTCCTGTAACAGGACCGCTGTTTCGCTATGCCAATATCTTCACATCTATTAGCGGTGCATCCAGTTATGAGCTTATTGCTAAAGACTTTATAGCCTCCATTGAAAACCCAGAAGTCAAAGCCATTATTCTTGATATTGATTCCCCTGGTGGTGAAGTAAATGGTGTCGCTGAACTTGCCAGCATGATATTTGATGCGCGTGGCAAAAAGCCAATTATTGCTTATGCATCAGGTGATGCCGCATCGGGCGCATATTGGGTGGCATCCGCCGCAGATGAAATTGTTGTATCTGAAACATCCGCGCTGGGATCTATCGGCGTTGTTGGTATTTACCGAGGTAAGTCAGATAAAGAATCTGCAGCGTCCGTTGAAATCGTATCTTCGCAAAGCCCGCATAAACGCCTTGATCCAGCTACAGATGAAGGTAAAGCCAGATTGCAAATGCGTATTGATAGCATGGCAGATGTTTTTATCAGCTCAGTTGCACGAAATAGAAATATTACCGCCGAAGATGTTCAAGCTAACTTTGGTGGCGGTGATGTCATGATTGGAGGGCTGGCAGTCAATGTTGGTCTTGCTGATCGAATAGGAAGTTTGGAAAGGCTCATAACCGAGCTTTCTCAAAATGATGAAACAAGCCCTCAAATCGAGGGCTTTTTAGTATCTAAGCCACCACAAACCCAAAAGGAGAAAACACCCATGACGAAAGAAACATTAAATCTTGAAACTTTGAGTAAGGATCACCCTGATCTACTCGCAACAATTCAGCAAGATTCTGCAAAGAAAGAACGCGAACGCTTAAAAGATATTTTGAGCTGTGAACATGCCGTAGGGCGTGAGCAACTTGCTCAAGAAATAGCACTTTCAACGGAAATTAGCGCAATAGATGCAAATCATCTTTTAGCCAACGCGCCAAAAGAAGAGGAAAAAGCCAGCACGTCTTTTGAGCGTGTGATGGCTGGCGTTCCTAACCCTGAAATCACCCCCGATCCAAGCGAGCAAGAAAATGACATTGAAACTGTCGCCAGCCGTATCGCTGCTTCCAACTAATCCATAAACAAAGGAGAAACTAACTATGACACATGCAGAAGGATTGAAAGATCAAGGCAGTTACAAGCCTTGCAACTTAGTCGCGGGAGAATATCCCCGCATTGAACGAATTGTCACCATCGCCGCGGGAGCAAACTTAACCAAAGGATCGGTCCTTGGACGGATCACTGCAGATGGAAAATTTGTCTTAAGTGCATCAGCGGCAACAGATGGGTCAGAAGTACCCGATGCGATTTTGGCAGAGCCAGCCCTTGCTGGAACAGCTGATGTGCAAGCCGTTGTTTATTTTTCGGGAGAGTTTAACGAAGGCGCTCTTGTTCTAGGCACGGGACATACGCCCGAGAGCATCCGCACACCACTGCGAGCCAAAAGCATTTTCTTAGCCAAAAACCAATCAGCCTAAAGGAGGTAACTACCATGTCTATCGACATTTTCAATACACATATTCTAACCCGTGTGGTCGAACATTTGGATCGTCCAGCATCATTTTTGCTCGATTCATTCTTTGGCCAAGTACAAACCGAAGAGTCCGAAGAAATCCACTTCGATATCGATAAATCCAAACCACGCCTCACACCATTTATATCACCGTTGGTTGCTGGTAAAGTCGTGGATGATGAAGGCTTTAGCACAAAAAGCTTTAAACCAGCCTACGCAAAAGACAAACGTCGCTTTGATCCACAGCGCCCCTTAAAACGCGCCATTGGTGAGAAAATTGGTGGAACACTTAGCCCGTCACAGCGTTTGGAATCTAACCTTAACCGCACTCTTAGCAAGCAACTTGAAAACCTAACTCGCCGTGAAGAAGTCATGGCATCCGAAGCTTTGCGCACTGGTAAAATCACAGTGACTGGCGAAGAATATCCAACGGTAGTGGTTGATTTTGGGCGTGACCCAGAGCTTACCGTTGCGTTAGTTGGTGGATCTCGCTGGGGTGAAGCAAGTGTTAGTCCGCTTGATAATCTTGAAGATTGGGTTGCCACAATTCAGGAGAAATCTGGAGCAGCAGGTCGCACTGTTATTATG
>WFOZ01000898.1 GCA_015487825.1 Planctomycetaceae bacterium | reverse complement strand
CGCCTGCGAACACACGGGTTGATCAAAAAGATTGGCCACAGTTACAAATACTACCTGACCAAATTAGGCCAAATAACCATCATCGCCGCCACAAAAATTCACGAAACACTCCTGGTTCCTACCTTTATGAAAACAGCCCTTGAATAAAAAACAAAAAAATATCCTGCCACTTTTGCGCAGCATTTCATTGATAAGATACTAACACCGAAATACAGGATGGTGTGCTTGAACTCATCAAAAATGGTTTCTGTTTCGTGAGTCAATTGCAGAATAATAACGAGTTCAAAACTGTTTTTCATTGAACACAACCTGGCACGCGAAGGCGGGGGCAGGCACGCCATCCTGCTTCAACTGAAATCTGAAAAGGAATCTTTACCTGTGCTTCGTTAAGCCCGTTCTGGCTTTATCATTGAAGAAACAAAAATTCATTGCTGTTCAGGATCGCTCGGCAAAAAGCCTGTAGCTGATACTGCGTGATGAATTTTCCTGCATCTTCCTGTTCGGTTTGGGTTGGAGAGCGTGAATAACAAAGTTGGTATGCGAGGTTTATCTGATCGGTTAGAACATTCGGTTTCTCTTTTTTCAATCGTTTTGCGAACAGGTCCGCCTGTTGGAGCAGGAACGTACTGTTGAACAGATTCATGGCCTGCAGTGGCGTGGTCGAGCGGCTGCGTTTGGCGACCGAACTGGCTGCATCGGGGCAATCGAACAGACCGAAAACGGAATCCTGTTCCATGCGAACTTTTGTCATATATATCATACGTCTGAAATCTTCGGAACTGTAAGACGATTTGGGATGATAATGCCTGACGTTTTCGGCATCGACTTCAAACGCACTGAAACCGGGACCACCTGCCTGAAGATTTAACGAGCCGGACACCGCTAAAATGGAATCGCGAATCGGTTCTGCTGCCAGGCGTCTGGCAGGAAATCGCCACCAGTATTGTGAAGCAGCATCGATTTGCATTGCCTGCTTGCTTGGTTTGCCCGATTGCTGATAGGTTGCAGAGTTCAAAATGAGGCGATGAATATGTTTTAATGACCAGTGATGTGAGATTAGTTCTCCCGCCAGCCAGTCAAGTAATTCCGGATGCGTTGGAGGGACACCACCGGAGCCGAAATCACTTGGTGTGGTGACAAATCCCTGTCCAAAATGGAATTGCCAGATGCGGTTAACAATTACTCGAGGCGTCAATGGATTATCGGGTGATGCGATCCACTCGGCCAGGCGTTTTCTGCGTTCCGCTTCCGGAGAGTCTGTTTTCAGATTTAATTCGGTAAAAATTTCCGGAGCATCGGGAGAAACCTGCTCTCGTTTGGCAAGCGGTTCTCCTCGATAAAGACGATGCGTCGGACCAGGTTGTACAAACTGGCCGGCATATACCTTGGGGCCGTTCTGAAGCGACTTTAATTTCTTCTGAGACTTTTGTAATTCAGAAAGTAAGCGTTTGGCAGCTTTAGCCTGTTCACCTGAAAGATGTTCAAAACTATAAGTTGCTGATTTCGTTTTCGATTTTGGTTTGGATAACGCAAACGGCAGGCGATCTTTTGAGCTGGCAACGGTTTTCCATTGTTTTTTATCTCTGGAAACTTCAATGACATAATCAACAGCAAGGCGGTCTGTGTATCTCCCTTCGCGATCTCGTCCCCATTCAATTCGATCAATGAAACTGAGTTTGGGAAGTTCAATCTGTACCCAGCCTGCGCCGTTCTGGTGTGAAATCCAACTGTGAGAGTTTCCGAATTTCCCGTCGTTAATATGCTTTAACTGATGAATCGCATAGCCGGGCAGCGAACTGGAGCAGGTTGCGACTGCTCCAGTTTTAGCCAATGCAACATTTTCGTTGCCCGTGAAAATCTGCAACTCATCCAGGCAGGGTTCTGAACTGTTGGTTGCTCGAATGGTAAATCGCACAAACTTTGCCTGCGTCGGAACAAACCGCTCTACATTGTGGATAGATTGTACCGGTTCTCGTAGAGGATTTTTTCCGGAACTTTCAACCAGCTTTGTTGGTTTCTCTTTCGAGGGACGATATTTTTCCAGTTCGAGTTGCAGTTTGGCGATTTGTTTGACCGTCCGTTCAAGCTCTTTCTGACGTGATTCAGGAACAGGAAGATTACGATCGCCATGTTTTACTCCTGCAAAAATCGCCTGTAGAGAATAGTAGTCTGTTTGAGTGATCGGATCGAATTTATGATTGTGACAGCGAGCGCAGCCTAGCGTTAAGCCGAGGAACGCAGTCCCGGTTGTGTTAATCATATCATCAAGCTCGTTATGCCTTTGCATTAACGTCAAGTTGATGTCCGGACTTTTAACCAGATCGTAAGGTCCTGCAACAAGATAACCGGTGCCAATCGTGCTGCCAAAGCTATCCCCTGCAATCTGCTCTTTGATGAATTGATCATACGGCTTGTCGTCATTGAATGACTGAATCACATAATCGCGATATGGCCACGCATTGGGACGTTCCCGGTTTGTTTCGAATCCGTGAGTTTCCGCAAAGCGAACAAGGTCGAGCCAGTGTCTGGCCCAGCGTTCCCCGTAGTGTGGGCTGCTTAAAGTTTTGTCGACCAGTTTTTGATACGCATCGGGTGAATCATCATCCAGAAACCGCTGCACCTGTTCGGGCGTGGGAGGCAATCCGAGAATATCCAGGTAGATTCGCCGGATCAGCGTTCTGCGGTCTGCCATATTGTTGTGAGGAATCTGCTTCTGATGAAGTTTTCTGATGATGAAAGCATCTATCCCGTTGGCTATCCATTTTGCATCATCTCCAGTAATGACGGGCGGTTTTATTTTTTTCAGCGGTTGAAAAGACCAGTGGTCACTCTTCTTTTTTTCCTGTGTGACAATTCCATTCGGCCCTGGCCAGTTTGCTCCCTGATCAATCCACATTTTGAGAAGTTGAATCTGTGTTGAAGAGAGTCGCTCGTCTTCATCGGGAGGCATTACGTGGTCCGGTTCCTCGCCGCGTACCAGCTTCATCAAATGGCTCTGCTGGCTATCCCCCAGAATGATGGCTGGCTCGCCGGAATCGCCACCTTGTAACAGGGCAGATTTTCGGTCTAGACGAAATTTGCTTTCCTGCGTATTTTCATCGTGGCAATCGAGGCATTTCGCCTGAAAAATCGGCAGAATCTGCTTCTTGAAATCAACTGTTTTCTCTGTCGATGAGGCAGTGTTATTTTCTTCTCCGCAAACGGATTTTGCGGGAAACAGGATTGTTGAAAATAACAGTAGTAGCAGGCATCTTTTCATGTTTTTTGTCTCGGCAGGAATCTGGATGGGCAGGGCTTTCTGACACCTTCCTTTTTATACATGTGCACGCCTTGATGTGTCAATGGGGAGGCTTGATTAATCAGACTTTTCAGGAGATCGGACGGTAGCTGTTTAGAGGAAAAAAATTATGAATATGATAAAAAAAATCCCTCATTTTTTCTTCATCTTTCGTAGTAATTATAGAGGGAGTGAGAGGCACTCCCGGGAGTTTTGTGAGGTGGAAAAAGGAGAAATGCCATGATGACTACACCTGCAAAAAGAGAACAGGGTGGACCGATGTCGGTCTTTGGGTTGGGGCCTTTGCGACTGTTTGACGCAGAGTTTGGTAACTTGCTGGGGAGGTTGGATTCCGACTGGCGTTCAGGTCGTGAAATTGGTCAGTTTGTCCCTTCGCTGGATGTGGCGGAAACCGAAGATGCTGTTGAAGTTCATGCTGATTTGCCCGGAATGAAGCCAGAGGAAATCGATGTTGAAGTGGTTGGTGATGTTTTGAGAGTGAAAGGTCATCGGGAAGAGAAGACCGAAACGAAGGAGAAGGAGTATCACCGGGTGGAACGCCGCAGCGGCAGTTTCAGCAGGAGTATTATGCTTCCTTGTGAAGTTGATGCAGGCAGTGTTGAGGCGGATTATGCTGACGGAGTATTGAGTATTCGTCTTCCCAAGAAGGAAGCCGTCAAGACACAGAAGATTGAAGTTCATGGAAATGGGAAAAGCAGGAAACGCGACTAATTGATGTTGTCGTCGATTCCTGCTGACATCAGCGTGGCAGAGCGACCGGAGCTTGCG
>WFOZ01000897.1 GCA_015487825.1 Planctomycetaceae bacterium | reverse complement strand
CTTCCCAGGCACTCAAAGAGGCAGGCGTTCCGGTTGAAGTGGTCAAAAAAGTGCAGGAAGGTCGTCCGAATCTGCTCGATTTCATGGCCAATGGCGAGATTAGTTTCATCTTCAACACACCAAGTAAACGCGGCCCGAAAACTGATGAAGGCCGCATCCGAGCCGCGTCCGTTGCTTATGGCGTCCCCTGCGTCACTACGCTCCCGGGTTGTCTGGCAGTTATCAAAGCTGTAGAAGCATTTGCTTCAGACCCAGCCCCCAAAGTGCGTGCCCTTCAGGACTGGATGTCAGCAAAATGATCGTTTGGCCTGAAAGACCTGTCCAATGGCGATTACCATTATTGAAAGATGTTTGAAAGCAGGCTAACCTATCCGAAGTGTGGTCAACACAGCCATGAAAAGTAATTCGGGCCCGGGAGAAGAAAAATGAATGCTTTCTTACATCGATTTCGGCATGGTTTGAGCATCCTGGCTTGTTTCTGTTGTTTGGTTATCTTCGGTTCGACTACAGGTTATTCTCAACAGGTAAAACCACAAACTCGTCTGGGAATGAACCTTGAAGGTCCTGCGGACTGGAATACAGAACTTCCTTTTGTCAATGTTTTTCGCTTATCTAGAACCTGGATCAGTCAACGACGTGGAGCAGATTGGGGACAGGGACCGGAGCTGGAGCTGGACGAACATGGCTATGTGAAAAAAATAGAACCGGACTGCTGGGCGGAAACACTGCTTTGTACAATTAAAGGGGGGCATTACCCATCGGGGAAATATACCGTCCTTTATGATGGTTTGGGGGAATTTGCATTCTCAGGTTCTGCGAAAATCGTTTCTCAACGTCCCGGCCGTCTTGTTATTAATGTTGATTCGAATCAGGGACCGATTTTTCTACGTTTATTAAAAACTGATTCTTCCAATTACGTGCATAACATTCGGGTGATCATGCCCGGATTCGAAAAACAGGCTGCATCAGATCCATTTCATCCTCAATTTCTTAGCCGATGGAAAGGAGTTGCCTGTTTTCGGTTTATGGATTGGATGCACACAAATGGTTCGAAGGTTAAGTCGTGGGCAGATCGTCCGAAGCTTGAGGATGCCAATTTCACGACAGACGGAGTTGCGTTGGAGTTGATGATTGAACTTTGTAACCGTCTTGATGCTGATGCGTGGTTCTGTATGCCTCACCTGGCAGATGACAACTACATTCGCCAGTTTGCCAAAATGGTTAAGGAGCAACTTGAACCGGAACGCAAAGTTTATATTGAATATTCGAACGAAGTCTGGAACAGCATCTTCGAACAGAACCGTTATGCCCAGCGTAAAGCCCGCGAACTTGCACTTGGTCCCGCTGAAAGACCGTGGGAAGCAGGAGGCATGTACTATTCGCAACGCTCTGTGGAGGTCTTTCAGATTTGGGAGAAACAGTTTGGCGGCACTGATCGTCTGGTACGTGTTATCGCCTGGCAATCGGGAAGCACGTGGTGGTTGGACAATATTATTTTAACGCACAAAGATGCCTACAAGCACACAGATGCTTTGGGGATTGCTCCCTATATTGGAATGAATATTCGCGAAAATGGAAAAGGACTCACAGCGGCAACTGTTTCAACATGGTCGGTGAATCAGGTTTTGGATTATGTTGAACGCAATGCACTGCCCAAGGCAATAAAGACAATCCGGGACAGTAAGGCTAGTGCAGATAAATATCATTTGCAACTGGTTGCTTATGAGGGGGGGCAGCATCTCGTAGGAGTAGCCGGCGGAGAAAATAACGAGCGAATGACACAACTGTTCCATCAGGCGAATGCTCATCCGCGCATGGGATCAATTTACGATAAATACTTCAGTGCCTGGGAGAAATCAGGAGGCAGCCTTTTCTGTTATTTCACTTCTGTAGGCCGCTGGAGCAAATGGGGGAGCTGGGGGATCATTCAGTATGCCGATGAAGATCCAGAAAAATCGCCAAAGTATCAGGCCATTATGCGCTGGGCAAAACACCTGGGCCAATCAGTGGGAGCGAGGCAGTAATGGCTTCTTCATTTGAAGCAGTTATTATCCTCATTTGAATATATTATCCCCAATTGCCTCAGTAATCGTTCCCACAAAACTTTCAAGAGGCTGGGCGAGTTTGATGAAACAGTAGCCAATGCGAATTCTTGTACTTTCAGATATCCATGCGAACTGGCCCGCCCTTTGTGCGGTCTTTGCTCAGGAAGAATATGACGAGTGCCTGGTTATTGG
>WFOZ01000896.1 GCA_015487825.1 Planctomycetaceae bacterium | reverse complement strand
CTTTGGGAGAAGGTCTCAAAGTTGGAATTTCATGGTTTGGAGGCAAGAATCCGGAGTTGCAGTCGCGGCGATCGATTACTCTTGAAAAATGGGAAGAAATTCTGAAAACGCCAAACGTGCATTTTGTCAATTTGCAATACGGCAATTCGACAGAACTGCTTTGCAGCGTCAAGGAAAAATATGGAGTCACTATTCATGATTGGGAGGATTCCGATCCTCTTAAAAACCTTGACGATTTTACTGCTCAACTGGCAGAACTGGATCTGGTGATTTCGATCGATAACGCAACGGTGCATTTTGCAGGTGGCGTTGGTGTCCCGAGCTGGGTTCTGTTGAACAAACTCCCCGATTGGCGCTGGATGCTGGACCGCGAACAGACGCTTTGGTATGGCAGTTGCAAATTGCTGCGCCAACAAACGCAGGGAGACTGGAGTCCTGTTCTTTCAAAGGTGAAATCCGATCTGCACCTTCTGGCGGAACAAGGTTCTTTACCAAAACCAAGTGGCGGCGAGCCTACAGTCGGCTCAGATTCAGCAGCCATTACGAAAGTGAAGCCACGTTGTGCAATAATTTCGCCTATCGGACCGGGGCACGAAGCGGTTTATGCAGAGGCTTCGAATTCGATTCGTTCCGCCTGCGAAAAATCACCAGGACCGTTTCAGGAAATTATTCCGTATCGTATCGATGATACACAGGGCCGGGTCGGTCGCTCCAAAGCCAGAAATGCAGCCGTGCAGCAGGCGGCTGCACAGGGAATTGAATGGGTCTTCTTCCTTGATGCAGACGACATGCTGGTCCCGGATATTTTCATCAATGTCGAGCCGTATCTGGAACAGTACGATGCGATCTGGGGACAGATTTTCTGTTTCGACAATGGCTCCAATCAGGCACAATCCCGCGCAGGGCAACTGGGAGCAACAGACCGATTTGCAGATATCATTAACAACGATCCCTACTTTACGTTGCAGATGGGCCATTTCGTACGTACCGATGTGGCGCTGGCAAATCCGTTTGATGAGCAGATGGATGTTGGCGAAGATTTCGATTATTACCTGCGAGTCTGGGAAAACAATCGCTGCATCAAATTAGGTGTGCCGTTGTTTGCCAATCGCCGTGGCTTGCATTCGAGTGGCCCACGCTCTGCAACCGGTCAAGACTGGACAATCGTCGTCAACAATCTGTTGGAACGATATCGAAAAAAATTGAGTTCTGAATCAGGCCTCGGGCAGCAACCGGTGCCTGCTCCGCTTGCACAAAGCAAACCTCAATCGCCAAAACACGTCCAAAGGGGGATGAAACTGGCTCAGGGGCATTGCGAGCAGCCCGGGGACAAAACAGCTACAGCTTCCGATAAACCCGCTCTCCCGTCAGGTTTCTCCGCCCTGTTGCAGGCTGCAAATAAACAGACAACAGAAAATGTTCCAACTGCTCCTGCACCTGTTATCAAACAGAAAGACGAACCGACTCCTGCTACTGAAGCCGGAAAGGACTTCACAGACTATTGGCAACAGGATCGGCTTGCGAACATTATTCCAATCACCGAACAATGGGGCGAGTTCCCGGAAGGATGGGATGTGCGTCCGTTTATCTGGGAAATGTTGAAACCTCATCTGGTTCGACAAATGGTTGAAGTTGGGTGCGGATATGGCAGATTATGCCAGGCAATTCCTACTGATTATTACCTGGGCGTTGATATCAATCCGGAAGCAATTTCAACGGCAAAAATAAACCACCCCAGCTACGAATTTCAGCAGATCGGTTTTAACGATGATTACATCCAGGCAGATGCCATTCTGGCTTACACGGTACTGTTGCATATAGATGATGAAACAATTGGATCAATGCTTGAGCGGATGTGTCAGGCAAGCGATGTCATTCTAATTGCAGAAATACTTGGTAGACAGCGTTGGCGACGGGGCGGCAATCCTCCCGTCTTTAATCGAGATCTGCAGGATTATCAGAAGCTGATGCAGAATAACGGGTACCAACTTGCCCGCTGTGAAGGAAAACCGTATCTGCATTATCCGGACACTGAAATTACTTTTATGAAATTTATTCGCCAGTAGCAGCGTTCTCGTTTCCGGAAACGATCTCCGGGACGAAATAAAATGTAAACCAATAATTATTCGAGTTGGTCTGCAATAGCAGACCCCACATCTGCCTGGGAAGTGAGGGTGTTATGATTATTTCACAAGAATTGAAATATGCTTTTGTCAGTACGGTCAAAGGAGGAACCAATTCCCTTTATCAGATATTGACAGAACATTATCAGGGGCGCCGTTACGGTGGTTTTCATCATAATGATGTCCGTGAAATTCCCGCGGATTGGCATCTGTTTACAACGTGCAGGAATCCGTACACCCGAGCCGTCTCTACCTGGTTCAGTACCTGTATGAGGAAGGAAGACCGCTACTATTTTCGTCAAATGTGCCCGAATCCGGATTCATTTGAAGTCTTTGCAGAATGGGCATCGTTAATGCAATCACAACTGCACCGCATGAATGAACTGCAACAACTGCTTCTCATGACACAAACGCAAAGGCATCAGGGTATTCAGTATGACAGCATTTTGCGTATGGAACATTTACTGAGTGATTTTTCCAGGCTGCCTTTTGTTGATTCGAATATACCCGAGTTTCCTATTATTAATCCAACCAGGAATCAACGAGGTACTGTCGGAGAGTACATGACAACCAGAGCGATACAAGCGGTGCAGAAATGGATGGCCCCCGACTTTGAAAAGTATGGCTATTCAATCGAATTTCAAGGCGAAGCTCCTATTGAAACTTCAGCAGCCTGAGTGTTAGTCAAAGAGAAAGAAGATGGTACGATGAATCGGCTCTGTTTTACCAAGACAGCTTGGAAAATCATCGTCCAGGAAAAACAAACAAGCCATCCTGATAATAAGTGTTCTGTTACTAATCAATAAAAAAAAATTTATTTCATCCATATAACGGATCAACAAATTCAACAGGGAGGTTGTCATGGGAACGGGATATTTACCTGATAATGTTTTAAGCGGCGTGATGAACGAACTTATTAACGTGCCTGGTGAGTTTGCAGAAATCGGTGTTTTTCAGGGCGCGTTGTTCAAACGAATGGTAGCCGTTGCCCAGGTTTTGCATCGCAGAGTTCATGCATTCGACAGCTTTATTGGTATGGATGAACCGACTGCAATGGATCAGGGAAAATACCCCAAGGGGGATTTAAGCAGTGGCGGCAAAGAGAACTTTCGCCAGATCATTCTGAATTCCATTCGCCAACATCGTGAGGTCAGTTTGAATGGCGATCAGGAAGCCGGAGTTACTTCCGGGGCAATTCGTGACGATCTTTTCGATCTTTGGGATGGCTATGTCCCCGAATGCCTGGAAAAATGTCCTGTCACTAATTTTGCTTTTATTTATATCGATCTCGATCATCACGACCCGACACAACAGGCAATCGAATGGGCCTGGCCCCGACTGGTTGAAGGGGGAATTCTTGGGTTTGATGATTATTTCCCGGGGCGGCAAATTTTGGCCTCGCCACCAATAGATGCTTTCCTGGATAACGAACACGCCAATTTGAAACTGATGCACTTCGACAATAATCAGATCTTCATTCGTAAACAACCGGGCCAGATTCAACAGCATGTGGCCTGAATTATTTCCCAACCGAACCAACCGGTACAACCAGTATATCACCTGTGATTTACCGATTTCCTCATAACTGATTTACAATTCAGGAAAGTGAGGGGGATTTGTCTTCTCTGGACAACTCACCAGGATGTGTTGGTCGATAAATACTGCAGGGTCCGCTGTACGGACCAATGTCTGTTTAGATTAGTTTTACCACAATAATGGTTCGCACAGCGGGCTCTATGCTACTAACGTAAAAAGTTTGCGAACGGTTCGCAAATTATAGAAAATATCAGTTTGGATACGGCTATCAGAATGAACCAGCCGTGCTGGGTTTTTTGTTGAATCTCTTCCATGTCAAATCTTACAGTGACAACAGGACTTGTCAGCGGTCTGGATATAGCCGGGCTGGTGGAGGCATTGTCGCTGAATCAGCAGCAGGCGATTAAGCGTCTGGATGCCCGTGCTCAGGAATTTGAGATTAAAAAAACAGGGATCGATGCCCTGGAAGCCAACCTGCTGTCTCTATCGACTTCGATGACGACATTAGGCAACGATATTACGTTTGAGCAGCTTTCTGTCACCAATTCGGACACGTCACAGCTTACACCAACAGTAGGGAAGACCGCAGTTGCTGGAACTTACGTTTTTCAGACATTGCAGAAATCTTCAGCTGAGCAGTCCCTGAGTCGTGGTTTTGCCGACTCCGATCAACAGACCGTTGGAGCAGGTACGCTTACTATTTCGCAGGGTGGTTTTCTCGATCAATCTACTCTGCTTGAAACATTGAACGACGGTTCCGGAATCCGCAGAGGCAGCATTCGTATTTCAGATCGCAGCGGTTCATCAGCCAACATCGATCTCACCAAAGCAGTAACGATTGATGATGTCCTTAATCAGATTAACAATGAAGTTGATATTGCGATCACAGCGCGCGTTGTTGATGGAAAGTTTGTTCTGGAAGATACCAGCGGAAGCACAGTAAACAATTTGACCGTTGTCGATCTTGACGGCGGGCAGGCAGCCGTTGACTTAGGCATCGACAAATCGGTAGCAGCAGCGACCCTTAATGGAAACACCGTCTATGACACAACAGAAAACTTTTCGCTCGACCAGATAAACGATGGCAACGGTCTCAATCTGGTGGCAGGAGCACCGGATATCCGCATCACTCTGGAAGATGCAACACAACTGGAAATCAATCTGGATGGCGTAAAAACCATCAAAGGTATCATTGATAAAATCAACGATGACGCAGGCAATGGCGGCAAGGTAACTGCAGCGTTGACAAGTGGCCGAATTATCTTAACAGATACAACCGGTGGTGCCGGTACGCTGACCATTGAAGATATCAACAATAGTTCGGTGATCCGAAAACTGGGACTCGATGCAGCGGCTTCCGGAAGCACAATTACCGGAAATCGCCTTACTGCAGGGATGAATTCGGTACTTCTTCGTAATTTACGTGGCGGCCAGGGGTTTGACCAACTCGGTTCGATCTCGTTAACAGATCGCTCCGGGCAGACTGCAACAATCGACCTTTCCAGTGCAGAAACACTTACCGATGTTGTTGAAGCGATCAATTCTGCCCAGGATACCGGCAGCGATCTTTTTCTTACAGCATCGCTTAACAGTAAGAAAGATGGGATTTTAATCACCGACTCTTCCGGAGCAGCGGCAAGCAATTTAATTATTGCAGATGTAGGTAGTTCAACATTGGCAACACAATTGGGTATTGCCGTTGATAGTGCTGTTGACAGCATCGATGGAGGTGCGTTGGCGCTGCGTTACGTGAACGAAGCAACCACTATTGCCAACTACGCACCCGATGGCGGCCCCGTTGAACAGGGGCTGATTCAAATTACGGATTCAGCTGGTAACGTCGGTATCATCGATATCACTTCTTCGGTTAAAACTGTTGGTGATGTGATTACGCGAATTAATGCCAACAGTGCCATTTCTGTTACCGCAGCATTGAACGACACCGGAGACGGGTTTGTTTTAATTGATGAAGCAGCTGGAACCGGAACTCTCTCTGTCGTCGAATTCGGCGACACAACTACTGCAGCAGATCTGAGATTATTGGGAGACTCTGTCGTTGGTGGAGATGGAAAACAGCGGGTTTCCAGCCGAAAGGTAACGCAGATCGATATTGACGCAACCGATACCCTGGACGATCTGGTAACAAAGTTGAACAACGCCGGCGGCCTGGTTAATGTCTCTGTTTTTGATGATGGATCCAGTTTCAATTCCACCCGATTAAGCCTCACCGCAGCCAGTTCCGGCAAAGCAGGCCGAATGCTGATTGATGATGGGGGGCTGGGACTTAATTTTACGACGATTGTCAACGCACAGGATTCACTACTTCAGGTCGGCTCTAATCCTGCAACAGCTTTTCTGATTACTTCTGGCGATAACTCTTACCAGAATGTTGTGGAAGGGATAGACCTGGATCTGGTCAACGTCGGGACAAGTCCGGTCACCATCGAAATCAAAAAAAATACAGATAGCATCGTTTCAAATGTCGAAGCGTTTGTCACGAATTATAACAAGTATCTGGACGTTGCTTCGGAACTGACAAAGTTTGATACCAGCACAAATCAACGGGGAATATTGCAGGGTGACGGTTTCGTCACACGTGTTAATACGCGGCTGGATTCTGCTTTGAGTAAGCGAATTGGAACCGGCAGCGAAACCATACAGACATTGCTCGATATCGGTATTCGGGTTGGCACAGGTGGAAAGCTCGTTTTCACGAAAGAACGCCTCGAAGACAAGCTGAAAAATGATCTCAGCGGTGTCCAGAAATTCTTTACCGCGGAAGATACCGGCTTTTCTGCCAAGTTTAATACCACATTAAAATCACTGACAGATATCGTCGATGGCACATTCGCAAATGAAAAAAGTGTTCTGGACACTTCAATTAATCAGACACAGGAACGAATCGTAGAACTGAATGCCCTTCTGGAAAGTAAGAAAAACCGGCTGCTGCTGCAGTTTGTGCAGATGGAAACAATCATCAGCAGTATTCAATCACAACAGGAGGCACTTAAAGCATTACAACCAATTTCAACCAAGAAATAGGAGGTTATTGAATGGGTAACCATGTAAAAAGCGACTAAACATCTTCTAAAGAACAATATTCTAAAACAGAGGCGTCAGGACGCACTCTACATTCTGCCATATTTTAGATAGAGAAACGCAATATGTATAACAACGAATATCTGGAAACACATGTCATGACCGCACCTGCTCATCAATTGCACATGATGGTTGTTGATGGAGCCATTCGATTTGCAAATACCGGTAAAGAAGGATTGCTTGAAAAAAATTATGAGCAGTCACATTTGGCACTGAGCCGCTCCAGAGATTTCATCTCGGAATTGATCTCCGGGCTGGATCAGGAACGTGCTCCGGAAATGATCGAATCACTTCGTTCACTTTTTGCATTCGCTTACAAAAATCTGGCTCAGGCAGATATCGAACATAAACCGGAGCTTGTCGATCACGCGGTCCGAGTTCTCGAACTGCATAAGGAAACCTGGTTGGAACTGATCGAAAAACTTCCTGAAGACTATCAGGAAAATTCCGGTCAGCAAAGCAGTTCCTGGGAAAGCTGATCGGCAGAAAACATGCTGCCAACAGATAAAAAAAGAGTGTTGCCAAATCGACCGGCAACACTCTTTTTTCTATTTCAGTTTTGCAGGTCGCGTCACGACGGCATCCTGCGAACTGGTTACGATTCTGCCCAGTAATCGACAACAAGCACATCTGCAAGGATCGGTTTCAACTTCAACGTAAATGCCTGGTGGGCAGGATGAGGCAGATATGCTTCCAGATCTTTTTTATTGCGGAACGTCACAAGAAAACAATGCGAAAATCCCTTGGCTAATTTTTCCGGGCTGACATCGGTACCGTACTCGTAACCAAGCACCGTATCTATTTCGTTCTTCAGATTCCCAAAAGCAGCAACGACCTGATCGATCTGCTCTTTTGTGGCGTCTTCCTTGAACTTAAAAAGCACAACATGGCGATAGACTTTTTCACTCGCCTTCTTCTCAGTATTCTGATCAGGAGCCATCCCTATAATTCCTAAAAGAAAAACAGAACAGACTGCAACAGTTGCGATGTTTCGCATTGATTTTTCCTAGTACTCAAAAGAGAAGCATAAACAGATACACACAACCAGACTACCGTGGCTTTACTCAGGTTTCCAAGCCAAATTGGACAGGAATCTCGAAAAACATAATTTTCATGTTAACCAAGAACCTGTTTAGAGAAATAAATCCCAACAAAACAGCAGGAATTGATGCGTTGCATTGACCAATCCGATTTCACTTTACAATAATGCGATAGAGTAAACAATGAAAAGTATTTTCGCGTACAGTGCACAATCTTTTCGACTTGCCTCATTCTAACACCTACCGTTTTGTCAGATTGAACAGTTCAGGGCCACGCAACCTAATCGTGCAACAACACAGTGCGGAGCACTCCGCCTCAGCCCTCAATTTTTTATGCCTGGCAAAGCACCACTTTTTTGAAACACACCTGGAGCTCACCGATGAAACTGATTCGTTATTTCTTTCTGTCAATGACTTTGGCATTAACTCTCCCTGCGGTCACCGTTGCAGATGTCGAGCTTTGCAATATCTTTACCGATCACATGGTTCTGCAACGCAATCAACAAAATCCTGTCTGGGGCTGGGATGCTCCGGGAACTAAAGTGAAGGTCACAATTAAGGACCAGAAGCATGAAGCAACTGCAGATGCCAACGGTCGCTGGCAGGTCAAGCTTTCTTCAATGAAAGCAGGTGGCCCGTTCGTGCTGAAAATTTCAGGCAGCAGCGATGTTACCATTCAGGATATTTTGGTGGGCGAAGTCTGGGTCTGTTCCGGTCAGTCGAACATGGCGTTTACTGTCGGAAGTTCCACGGACGCCGACCTGGAAGCTCTCACCGCCAAGTATCCGCACATTCGCCATATCAGAGTTCCTAATCGCGCTTCCCAAAAGCACGAGAGAAATTTTGATGGAGCCTGGACGGTCTGCTCTCCTGAAACCGTCAAAAGTTATACCGGTGTCGGATACTTTTTCGGTCTGAAAATTCATCAGGCACTCGGTGTTCCGGTTGGTTTGATCAATAATTCCTGGGGTGGTTCTGCAGCAGAAGCCTGGGTTCGCCGAGACATCCTTGAAAAAGACGAACGCTACACCAAACTGATGAAACGCTGGACCGACATTGAGGAAACTTACAATCATGAGAAAGCCGTTCAAAACTATCAGGAACAATTGAAGAAATGGCAGGCAGCCGTCAAAAAAGCGAAAGCCGAAAACAAACCTGTTCCAAGACGTCCCCGTGCCCCTCGCAATCAGCTCACCGGCAACCATCGCCCTGCAAATCTTTACGGTGGCTGCCTCTATCCGATTATTGGATACGGCATCAAAGGAACCATCTGGTATCAGGGAGAATCGAATGCTTCTCGCGCCTATCAGTATCGCCATCTATTCCCGTTGATGATTCAAAACTGGCGAGATGACTGGAAACAGGGAGATTTTTCCTTTTACTGGGTCTCTCTGGCTGACTTCCGCAGAGAAGCTCCACAACCGGGAGAAAGTTCATGGGCAGAACTGCGTGAAGCTCAAACGATGACTCTTGCACTCCCTAATACCGGCGAAGCAATCATCACCGATCTGGGTGAAGCAGACGATATTCACCCCAGAAACAAACGGGATGTCGGCAGACGACTGGCACGCTTGGCACTCGTTCAGGATTACGGCTACAAAATTGTAAGTCGCAGTCCCCGCTATCTCTCCCACACCATTAAGGATGGAAAAGTAACGATCAAATTTCAGGATGTCGGCGATGGACTCGATACGTTCGATGTACGTGAACCGATCGGCTTGACAATCGCAGGCGAGGACAAAAAGTTTGTCAAAGCTCAGGGAAAAATCCTCAGCGGCGATACACTGCTCGTCTGGTCCGATCAGGTGAAAAACCCGGTTGCGGTTCGCTATGCCTGGGCCGATAACCCCGTTTGCAACCTGCAAAACAGAACCGCCCTGCCAGTCACCCCCTTCCGTACAGACGACTGGCCCGGCATCACCATCAACGCAAATTAGTAAGGCGATGGCGTAGGCGTAAGCTGGGTCGTGACTCAGCCTGCGTAGAGATCAACAGAATCGATTCCTTCCCAACCGTGCCGCTTCACCATTCTGGTCGTAAGCGACACGGTTTTTTGTTTCCCTGCACGACGGTTTCCCTAAACCGCCGAATCGACTCTGTTTTTCGATATAACCGTTCGCAAGTTGGCCACCATCTCGCAGGATGCGTCATTGTCCCATTCAGAACCTTCTCAACGAAATGCTGCGTAAAGGTGACCGGATATGTCTAAAGAATTGTTTTGAATCACGAATAAACACGAATGAAATCATTCCATCACACCTTCGATTTTTCAGTTTGCTGTAGGATGCCGTGCTGGGCGATCTGTGGCTAACACTTGTTGGTTCCGGCATAATCCAGTAGGCGTAGGGTCCGCTATTGCGGACCACGATGGGAAGTGGAGCCTCCTATTTTCCTCGTTCCCAAGGTCCACCTTGGGAACGAGTTGAACCTGGCGCTGTCCAGTTT
>WFOZ01000895.1 GCA_015487825.1 Planctomycetaceae bacterium | reverse complement strand
CTCCCCCTTTCTAAGGGGGAGAATGAGTTCCCTTAATATCTTTTTGGCCCCCCTGCCCGGTCTATTCCCGCGATGACACGGGCAGGATGATAACGTGGACCTGTTTTCCGGCGAACAAATACAACTTGTTTTTTTCTCGCCATGGGCTGATCAATCCATCACCTCCCGTCCATTTGGCATATCCTCTGGGATCCCGTTTCACATGAACGAAATCCGTCGTGTAGCCATACATCACCTTCGGAATGTCTGGAGACTTCGGGCTTTCACCCCAGACCAGCAGGTATTGGTGCTGTTTCATCTGATCCTTTCCCAGATATCCTACAAAAAATGGACGGTAGATGCCCTTCTGGCCTTTGCTTTCATCATTCTGGTGAATCACCGGATTTTCAGGGAAGTATTTCCACTTTCGGCCGTCGTCCGATCTGGCGAACCCCAGCTTTGGAAGGTTGTTAAGCCCAGTGCCTCGCAGGAACGCCAGCCATTGCCCATCCGGCAGCCTCTGAATCGCGTGGTAGGACGACCCGCTACACATCCAGGGCTTCCTGGTCGTGGGCAGCACGGGCAATATATCGTGAATGCTTACTTTTCTATAACTGGTCTCCTTCACCACGGTCCATTGATGCAAGCCCAGATCCGGGCTTGTGGCCAACGCGGTCATCTGGTGTCCTGCACCGGGAAAGTGCGGGTTCTTCTCCCAGACATCATGGTAATGGTTCCAGTAGTGGAAATACATAAACCAGAGGTTTTCCTCTTCGTTCCAGAGCACACATGGAGAGGAATAGTGAGCCGGATCACCGCGTCGTGCCGGGTAGTGTGGGTTCGCCAGCACCATGCTCTGTTTGCGATTCGTATCCAGCTCCGCCAGTTTCCTGTACGGTCCTTCAATCGAATCTGCGATCGCACACCCGATGCCGGAACATGGATCATGATGCGCGAAGTACAGGTAGTACTTGCCATCAGGGTTCCTGCCTCGGTCATTTTTTACGACCGAGGGATATCCCACGGAGTCAGGGTCGTTCTTCCCGTCCCACGAACTGTGTTCCCACTGCTCTGTTCGTCTCAGGATCTGCTTTGACCGTGTCACCGTCAATGGCAATGCTTCCGTGAGATCAGATAAGTCCACACACCGAAGATTGCCATCGAGTAACACGCGATCACCCGATTCGCCTCTGTCAGGCAGAAGGAGAACCAGACAGAAAAGAGTAAAGAACAGATAACGTGGGATGTTCATAACTTTAGTGTCCTCATGCCGGGCCCGAACAAACCAAAATTAAACAGGGAGAACAAGCAGTCAGAAGCACCCCCGGCAGGAAGGGAGACGTTGATCGGATGATTGATTTCTTCCGACCATCTTCGCAATCGAAACTCATAATCCCCATCCTCAATGTCATGAATCAGGGTAGAAAAAAAATGGAACGAAAACACGATTAACACTTGATCTTCAAGACAGTCGCTACTTTCTGTCAGGTGCCGAAGGGTTCGCGTTGATTTCTTTGTAGCCAGGTGTTGGCTTCGGTATCGTTGATGCACTGCTCTTTTTTTGGATCCCAGTTCAGTTTTTTTCCGAGACGTATTGAGATGTTTGTCAGGTGGCAGGCGGTGACGGTTCGGTGTTCGATTTCTACGGAGGAGACGGGTGTTTTGCGGGTTTTTACGCAGTCAAAAAAGTTCTGCATGTGATCGCTGCTGGGGGAAACTCGCCAGGCGTCTTCCGGCAGCGGGTTTTCTTTGAGTTCTTCAGCGGCCTTGCCATAGATTCCGCCGCGATTGACAAATATCCGACCCTTCTGGCCGATGAACATGACTCCGTTACGATCAAAAGAGCGGATTTCCTCCGGGCAGTTATCGCCGAATAGCCAATCGAGTTCTTCGTCAGTGGAAGCGACATTCGGTTCGACTTCGCCGTAAACGCGTTTGTCGTTAATCGCTGAGAAGAAGAGAACATCGACACCGCTTGCGTAACTCATCCGCGAGAAGAAACGGTCGGGCGTGTTGTAGCATTCTGTCTGGTGATTGTTGGGAAAAAGACCCCTGGCATCAACCGTAGTCGGGCCTGTCAGGTCGCAGTTCATTGCCCAGTGAGCGATATCGATATGATGGTTGCCCCAGTCGGTGACGATGCCTCCTGCGTATTCGTACCACCAGCGGTAAATTTTGTGAGTCCGGTTATGAGTGTAGTAATGTTTTGGGGTTTGCCCCAGATAGAGATTCCAGTCGAGGTTTTTCGGGACAGGCTCTGCTGCAAACGGGCCGCCTTTGGTGCTGTAATACGGGAGAGCAACCCAAACCTGCTTCAGCTTTCCGAGTCGACCGTTGCGTACCAGTTCGACTGCTGTTTGAAATGGTTTTTCGCTGCGTTGCTGCGTTCCTGTCTGGAAAACACGGCCGGTTTGTTTGACGACATCTCGCAGTTGCTTTCCTTCATCAATCGTTAAGGTCAAAGGTTTTTCGCCGTAGACATCTTTGCCAGCCAGGCAGGCATCGATATTAATTTTCGTGTGCCAATGGTCGGGGGTCGCCTGGATGATAACGTCAATATCTTTTCGGTCGAGAACCTGACGATAATTCTGATAGAGATCAGCCTTGGGAGCGTTTTTCGCTTTGAACCGCTCGGCATGATTCAGGTCGGCATCGCACACCGCAATAATATCGCCAAATTCCTGAGCCCATTTCGAAACATGCGTGCCTCGTCCACCAACGCCGATACATCCGATGTTTGGACGATCATTTTTTAATGTAGCAATGTTGGCAGATGACTTCGATGAGGTCATCGACAAAGCAGTTGCAGCGGCAAGAGAGGTTTTGACAAACTGACGGCGGGAAAAGTTGGCAGGGGTTGTCATGAAAATTCCTTATCTTGAAACGGAATTGGAATAGATGCAATTAGATATCTCAGTAGTTGAAAAAAATTCCTTGTCCTGCTCACCCGGAATCCGGAAGCATCGCAGTAATCTGCAATAGCGTATTCTACTTTTTTTCCACCAGTTTGTTGTCGCGCACGTCACCGGTTTTTCCATTGACTGGTTTTTCGATGACAAACGCGTTGCTATAAAAATCAGTCACTTTGTTATTGGTAGCGACGATTGTTGCTTCACTGGCCTGCAGGGCATGTCGCCAGCTGTGGATATTATTATTGGTCATCGTGACTTCCGAACCGGGTAATGCCCAGATGGCGTTATTGGGAGGCCCGACTTTTCGCAGTGATGTGCCTGCAAATTCGTTGCCGTCTACTCGAATTTTTCCGGCAACACGAATCCCTGCAACACCGCCACCACGGATGATGTTATCTTTGAAAGTTGCCTCAGCTCCTTTCATGACCATAATAATGGGCGGCAAGCCTCCTTTGCGAGACATTTCATTCCCTGAAAGCGTAACTGTCCAGCCGGAATTAATGCCTACAGCAATCATCCCGTTATCGATAATACGGTTTTTTGTGAGTGTGGACTTCCCTGACTGGCATGTTGCAAAAGCGATTCCGGCTGCTTTGTTGTGATGGCAATAGTTCTCGATTAACACGGTGACAGCATCGCTGGCTTGTGCAATCCCCGCTGCTTTATTTTCGTAGCATTCGTTTTTGATAATTGTGGGGGAGGCATGTGTGCTGGAACCGATGCCGACTCGCCCGTTTTTGTAGCAGCGGTTCTTGCGAATCGTTGGCGCTGCTTCTTCAGAAACACCAATTCCCGCCATGCTGTTTTCATAGCAGATGTTGTCCTCGACAATCGGTCTGGTATTTTTTCCCGTACGGATTCCCATGCCTGAGCGGCGATTTTTGTAGCACTTGTTTCCTTTGACAACCGGACAGGAACCTTCACTGATTCCAATACCGGAGCGAACATTTTTGTAGCAGATGTTATTGATCACCGACGGAGATGCATCGTCATGACCGATCCCTGCATAGAAGTTTTCAAAGCAGGTATTCTGCTCAATCACCGCTGTTGAACCGTGCATCGATCCGATGCCGCCTCCCATATTGCGGTAGCAGATGTTGCGATAAATATGTGGCGAGCACTCTTGGCCTTCTCCGCCTCGAATTGCAATCCCGGAATAACCGATATGATGCACAATGTTGTTGGTCACTTTGCAGGTAACTCCCATTACTGCGATGCCAGCGATACCGGGTTGACCAATATGCGCATGTGATTGCTGTTCGCCATGAGTCGCATGATGCCTGTTCCATTTGACGGCGTCATATTTCCCGATGTTTGTAACGGTAAAGCCATCGATTGTTGATCCCTGTGCCATCTGGACTCCAGCATCATCCCCCGATTCGCCTGCTCCATCGATGATAGTGGTCTCAGCCCGTTTCAGACCAAGTTTGCCCTTTGTGTCGTTGCCTGCACTTTTAAGTATCACTCCCTGTTTCAGGTGGAGTCGCTCCTGGTACGTTCCCG
>WFOZ01000894.1 GCA_015487825.1 Planctomycetaceae bacterium | reverse complement strand
CGGTTGCTGCCCGGATCGCTGAGGAACTCGAAACGACCGTTGGCGAACATGTCGGGTTCAAAATTCGTTTCACCGATCTGACCAGACCAGACACGTTTATCAAACTGATGACCGATGGAATACTCCTTGCAGAAACTCGATCAGATCGTTTTCTGAATGCTTACGAAACACTTATCATCGACGAAGCCCATGAACGTTCGCTGAATATCGATTTTCTGCTTGGCTATGTCAAACGGTTGCTGCCCCAGCGGCCGGAATTTCGGCTCATCATCACCTCTGCAACAATCGATGCGGCCCGGTTCAGCGAGCATTTTTCAATCAACGGTAAGCCCGCCCCGGTGCTGCATGTTGAAGGACGCACTTATCCTGTCGAAGTGCGATACCGTCCGCCGAAGAAAACCGATGAAGGAGGAGAAGCCGACTGGCGAATTGCATTGACCGATGCTGTCGATGAATTAACGCTGGAATCTCGCGGAGATATTTTGACATTCCTGCCAACCGAACGGGAAATCCGCGAGGCTGCAAAAATTCTCCGGGGACATCTCACCAGAACCCGGCACGCAGGGAATTCTCTGGAAGTGCTTCCACTTTACGGCAGGTTATCGGAAAAAGAACAACGGAAAATTTTTCAGTCGCACACTCAGCAGCGAATTGTGCTCGCAACCAACGTGGCGGAATCTTCTTTGACGGTCCCCGGCATCGAAACGGTGATCGATTTAGGGACGGCTCGAATCAGTCGATATTCTCCCCGATCAAAAATGCAGCGACTGCCAATTGAAGCTGTTTCAAAAGCGTCTGCCAATCAGCGCAAAGGGCGTTGCGGCCGGACATCGCCGGGAATTTGTATTCGGCTTTATTCTGAAAAAGATTTCGAGTCGCGCGAAGAATTCACGCCGCCCGAAATCCAGCGGACGAATCTGGCGCATGTCATTCTGCAAACAATTTCTCTGAAGCTGGGGCCATTGAACGAGTTCCCATTTCTTGATCCCCCCAAAGGCGGAATGGTTCGTGATGGACACAAAACATTGTTCGAATTGGGAGCGATCGACGAAAAACAGCAACTGACCGATATCGGTCGCCAACTGGCTAAATTTCCTGTTGATCCCCGGATCGGAAGAATGATCATTGCAGGTCACGACGAAAACTGCCTGCACGAAATTCTGATTATTGCAAGTGCCCTCGAAACCCGGGACGTTCGTGATCGGCCGGTCGAATTTCAGCAAGCCGCAGATCAGGCTCACAAACAGTTTCAACACGAATCGTCCGATTTTCTGGGATTACTCAAACTGTGGGATTTTTATCAACACCTCAAAATCAGTCTCTCGCAAAGCAAGTTTCGCAAAGCCTGCAAGCAGAACTTTCTTTCTTATAATCGCCTGAAAGAGTGGGGCGATATTCATCGTCAATTGATGCAACTGGTCGAAGAAGCGAAGTTGCCAATTCGCAAACGGAAAGATAACGACGATGCAATCCACCGGGCACTGCTGACCGGTTTGTTATCGAACGTTGCATTTCTTGAAGACAAAAAAGAATATGTCGGCTCCGGGGGGACGAAACGTTTCATCTGGCCCGGCTCCGGACTGCATTCCAAAAAACCGAAATGGATCACCTCTGCTGAAGTGGTCGAAACTTCTCAGCGATACGCCCGTGTGGTCGCCCGCATCAACCCGGCATGGATCGAGCCGCTGGCGAAACATCTGGTGAAATTGTCTCACAGCGAACCGCATTGGGACCAGAAAGCCGGCTGCACGATGGCATGGGAACGTGTCACACTGTTCGGCATGACGATCATTCCACGCAGACGAATCAATTACGGCCGGATTGATTCCGAACATGCTCGGGAATTGATGATCCGCGATGGATTGACAACAGGAGAAATCGAAACACACGGCGATTTTCTCACGCACAATCTGGCTGTTGTCGATGAAGTTCGCAAAACACAGGCCAAAGTTCGCAGACACGATTTCGGTTCGCTCGAACAGATTGTCATCGAGTTTTATGACGAACGAATTCCGGAAGAGTGTTATGATCTGGCCCGGCTCGAACAATGGAGAGAAGAAGCGGAAGCCGAGCAACCCCGTTTGCTCTTCCTCTGCTCAACAGATTTGCTTCCCGTGGAAGAGAAAAAGCTCGATCGCAATCAGTTTCCCGATGCACTCGTTTTCGAAAACCTGCGGCTACCCTTATC
>WFOZ01000893.1 GCA_015487825.1 Planctomycetaceae bacterium | reverse complement strand
TGTCACCAAAGATCAGTCGGTTGTCGAAGATGTCGTCCTCTGTCACCCGCTGTTTGGCATGATAGGACTTCTCCGGATCTTCCAGCAGGATGCGCGGCTCCAGTTTGGGGCGCTTCTCCTTGCCGATCCAGGTGAGTTCGAGTTTTTGTTTTTTTTCTGACATTCCTTCAACTCGGTTTCTTTAACGGGTGAAGCCGACGGGTTTCTCCCGCTGTTGCCCAATAGCTGCCAGACTTATCATTTCTTGGCCAGCCTGCCTCGTGATCGATCAAACAATCCATAAGCACAAGCACTTCAGCACCAAAGGCAATGGCATCTGAGTCAAGCAAATCAAATGACAGCGCGTTAAAATGGCAGCCAAAGACATTTCTTGCCTGCGCAATTCTGGACAGCTCATCCAAATGTGGTGCGAGTTGCTTCTCGATATATGAGACGGTTCCATCCAGATGCTTTTGCTTGTGCTCTACCCGTAGTGCAGCCTTTAGTTTCTTGTCAACGGCTTGCAACAAATCGCCAAGGGTATAGAGAGCATTTACACGACGTGGTACGTGACATTCATAAAGTTGTGTTAGAAAATCAAGGGCCGCCTCTAATATCACCCCCGCCTTTGCACAAACCAATTGAGGATCTGGCGGCACTTCATCTAGTAGTGCCCGTAAGCGCTCTATTTCAGGGATGCTGCGGACCAGAGAAATACCATCCACGGAAGTCCATTTATCAAGCTCAATAAATTGGCACTGACCATTCTTGAGCCAACCCCAACGAAGCTTCTGTTTCCATGGTTTGTAATGGGTTGTGATAATGCATTGTCTGAATTTCAGTGCTTCTGAGTAGAGCATCTCTATCAGTCGTTCAACATGTGGTTCATCCACGCTTCCCAATACATCATCCAGCACCAATATTGTTTCATCCATTTTTTCTTTTTGCGCCAAAGCAAGGAAGACACAGAGACCAAGCGTGTCAAGATGTGAATCACTGAAGTAGGCTTGTGGCGAAGTCCCTTCTTGCCCCTGAAATTCTGTTGCGATTTCTAAAGAGGCTCGTTTTGCTGGATCAAGCTCCAAACTGATTTTGTTGAGTCCTTCACCTGGATGCACCTCCTCATACAATCTGCCAACTTCAGTTGCGATATCATGTAAGATGCTGTCCGTAAACTTTCTCCGCTCGTCAACTACAACATCCAGAGTCTGCTTGAGGCGTGGCAACAGATCATCCAACTCATGCTGGATTTGGCTGTTCTCATGCAATGTATCTAACGAGGCTTTTAAAGCGGCAGTGAATTTTTTGCTTTCAACACAGTCATCCGAGATCTGACTCCATTTTTCAATTAGCTGTGAACTTGTAACCAACCACTCATCCCAGTCTGCCAAATCAGTTGGGCATGGCAGAGAAGGAAGTTCGATTCCGCTCGGTAGACTCTTATTGCTAGATTTCAGTGCAAATGCTTCAGCATCCGCAAGAGCTTTTTTATTTAATTCTTCAAGTCGTTGATTTTGTCCCTCTAATATTTGCTGCTTTGCGTTAAGACTCAATTTTGCAGCCTTTAGCTGACTAGCAAAATCTTGCAATGCAATACGATGGCTTACTTCATCTGGCAAGCCGACAACATTCTCACGACTCTCACATAATGGACAAACCTCCGGGCTCGGATGACGCGCAAAGTATCGTTGTGCAGCCTGCAAGATTTCGAGGATCTCAAGGTACTCTCCTGCAGCCTGCGCATTCAATTCATCGACTCTGGACTGAGCGGTTTCGAGTGCTGCATCAGCACTGCTGCAAGCGCCTAGCTGTGATTTATATTGTTCTGGATAATGCGACAGTCTATTGAAAGAAGCTTTTAGTGATTCTATTGCTGTTCTGGTATTATCCAGTGCAGATTGATCTTTTTCGATTTCTGTAGCAGCCCATTCCAGCGCAGTTTGACCTGGTTTTCCTGCTTGTTCCCAGAAGTGTTCGATGGTTTCACGGTTTTCTTGAACTCTAGCTACCGCAACTTCGATATTCCCCTCAATTTCACGAATCAGTTGCCGAAGGGCCGCTTCCGACGCCTCCACACCAGAGACATCAATAAATTTACGGATCGCCTTGTAACGTTCAGCAGGCGTGGCTTCAACTAGCCCCAGTATTTGATTCCTTCGAAGTACCTCAACCTTTGGGCGATCATCAGGAGGATCAACAACCACAGCGGCTTTATACAGTGTCGCTGTGCAACAACTACCACCTGAAGTTTCCAGTTTTACGTAAATATCACTAGGAGACTTGCCCATTGAATGCCAATATCTACTGAGCCTTCCTCCAAGTCCTTTATCTTTCAATGAACCTACATTTCCTGTTCCAAGGAAATCGAAAGCATCACATATGGTGGATTTTCCAGTGCCGTTTTCACCATAAATAACAGATAGTTTTTTCCCTTTCTCAAAGGTAAGTGTGAATGGCGTTATTGAGCCTCTAAGGTGCTCAATTTTGAGATATTTTAATGGTACGTTACTCACCCGATGCTCCCTTGTCGATTGCCTTTTCGATGGCAACTCTCCAATCTTCAGCTCTTAACTTTCCTATAGCCAAATCAAGTGACATTTGCTGGATGTCATCTGCAAGCACCAATTCTCTCTCTGCAAGAACTCCAACGACTTTCTCAGCCAGTATCTCTGATGGCGTTTTCACTGGTGCATCAGACTCATCCATATCAACCCCCCCACTCAGATGATTTATTTATGCCAATATTCGCGCGCCAGCGCATCCTTCAAATGCGCCTTCTCCAGGAACTCACGACCTGAGAGAACCATCTCCTTGACCGCACGGCGCAGCACACGCTCTATGTCCGCATGGGAAAGATCCTCAAACAGGCTGGCGATGTCATGCTCTTCCACCTCAAAATTTCGCCGAATGCCAGATAATTTGAGTGCCAGCAGCTGTTTTATCTGCTCCAGGTTGGGCATCTCAAAGCGCACGATTTCATCAAAGCGGCGCCATACCGCATGGTCAAGCAGCGTTTCATAATTGGTGGTGGCGATTAGAATGCTCTCTCCCCGGTAGCTGTCAAGCATCTGTAATACGGCGTTGACCGAGCGTTTGAGCTCGCCGTGGTCCGCTGAGTCACCCCGGTCTTTTGTCAGGGCATCAAATTCATCAAACAGGACAACAACGGGCTGCTGAGCGATAAAATCAAATACCTTGCGGAGGTTGGAGGCAGTCTCTCCCAAAAAGGAAGAGATAACGGAATCGAGCCGAACCAGTACCAGCGGCAGAGAAAGGCTATGAGCGATGACTTCCGCTGCCAAGGTCTTACCACAACCAGGTGGCCCACAGAACAGGATTTTCTGTGCGGGTTGCAGACCGTAGGAACGCAATACATCAGCACGATTGTGTTCCATGATGAGTTCATTCAGTGCCGACTGGGCCGCATCAGAAAGAATAATGTCTTTTTCCTCACGAATGACTGGACGCTCCTCCAAGAGGGCAAGGCCATTGTCCTTATTTGCTGGCAACTCAGTAAGCGTTGCTAATTTACGAGCATTAGCGCCCGGAGCTGCATAATCGCCATACAACAACCTTTCAAGATCATTGGCGAGCAGATGATGCTTTTTCTGCCGCTCTTCCCTGATTACAGCTTCCGAAGCCGCGCGGAAGCCAGCCGTATTTCCACGAATACCCGTGTTGATCAACTGTCTGAGCAGCTTTCCGCTTGCCATTTTTCTGCCTCCTCTATCTTTATGGTGTTGTCAACGATGTCTCGCATAATAACCTACTATAGAAGTTTCCATTCAACCTCGAACAATCTCCGTTCCTCTGCTTTCCGTTTTAACTGTGCTTCCACCTAATCCTACCTGCTCACCATCTTTACAAAAGCTAAATCTCACCTTCAAATCATATATCTTTGCAATCGTATTTGGGTGTGTTCCGCCACGGCCTTTTCGCCTCCAACCTGGCCAGGCGCCCCCTGTAACGGGCCTCACGCGCCAGCCAGAAACCAGCACTGCTGCCCAGCACACATTCCAGGCGCATGGCGGCATCCTCGCTCAGAGGCACCTCGCCCTTGATGAGTTGATTCAGATGTTTCGGGGTGTAGCCAAGCCGCTGGGCCAGTTCAGCCTGGGGCCAGTTACGCTCTTCCAACAGATCGGCAATGGTTTCACCCGGCGGTGAGACCCAGTCCGGGCTGAATCCCAGGGCTGTATCAGTCATGGTAGTCTCCAATAAAAACAATACGGACAGGCAAATTCTAACCCCCTTTCTTGGCGGTGACAGCTAACCCAGATCAAACCTCATGCCAACTCCCACTCGATAACAAATAGCCTCCTTTCCTCCGCCTCTTGTTTTAGCTGCGCCTCCAGCTCACCGATCAGCACATTGCGCTTTTCCTCCACCTCATCCTGCCGGTTGAACAGTTCCCGCCGCAGCTTATTGCGTTTCTGCTCCAGTTCCCGCTGCTGCTTCTGCCAGTGCAGTTTTTCCTCCAACGTAGGCGCAGTTGCAGCGGTACGCCGCACTTCTTTGATCTGGCGGTCAATCTCTTTGATCTCCTGCTCCAGAC
>WFOZ01000892.1 GCA_015487825.1 Planctomycetaceae bacterium | reverse complement strand
CCGGCTGGTCGCGTGTCGTTTTTGATTGCGTAGCAGAAACGGCGTATTCGGATACGTGCGATCTTCGACCATCAGAATGGGCGTTTCTGGATGGGCTTGACGAAGTTGTTTGACGAACGGTTCGGTCCGCTCTGCGACTTCTTTGGCAACCATGTTCGGCAGGCAATCGAGGATATAAACGGCTGGGTCCAATTCGCACATGAAATCACCCACTTCTTTTTCCAGTTTGCCGTTGCCGGAAAAACCGAGGTTGATAATCGGCATGTTCAATCGGCGACCCAAAATTGCAGGATGAGGCATGCCCGGCCGTGACGCACAGGCGCCGTGTGTGATCGATGTCCCATAAAAAACAAGGGGCCTCTCTTTGCGAGGCTCAAGTGGTTCAAAAGAACAACCGGCTGGCACGCCAATTTTCAGAAATTCGGTTCCGTTATAAAGGGGAAGATAAACCGTGTACGTTCTCTCCCCGGGGATGATGCCGGAAATGATTGCAGCCTTCATTTCCTGTTTTTTTGGACGGGTAACTGCCAGCCAGCAAGTGTTTCCCTTATCGTCTTCTGCATATAAATCTAAACCTGAAACACCGGTCGCCGGCATGTGAGCCATCGCCAGTGATGGAGATGTCACTTTATAATGGGCGTGAATTGAAGTTGAATCGGTACGAAAACGGACCAGCATTCCTGCACTGTGCCGTGAAAGATTCCAGACGGCTGGGCGAACTTTTCCCTTGGCGCGGGCGGGCAGACGATCGAAATATTTTTCGGTATCGTTCCAGCCACGGCCCTCAACGCCCCAGTCGCGAACATCGTGCCAAACTATTTCGCTCTCCGCAAAATTAGCCTGTACAGCTCGGGTACCTGTAGAAAGGAAATGACCGGCAGCTAAGCCAATCGCAGAGTGAGTCAAAAAATTCCTGCGGGAAAGCATCGCTTAATGCTCCTGTTTTATACTACTGACGGTTAATATATTTGCGTATTTCGCAAATTCCAAAAAGAATCGATTTCGGTTACGGCTATCAGAATGAACCAGCTGTGCCGGGTTGAATGAAACCATGAAACCGAAATGTTTAACGGGCGTTCATCCAGGAAAACGAATCATCAATGCGATAGATCTATAGAGAGGAGGCCGATTCCTTCCCGTTTTTTGCGGGAAAGATAGCTCAAAAAGGCAGGCTGCCACGAGATCTTCGCGACTGTTTCATTGTAACCGGATATATTAGAGAACTCAAATGATTTCTACCTGAAGATACACAATAGCACCTGCCACTCTGATTTATATCGCTTTTTTCTCGGGCAACACCTTGGTAGACTTAAATTGCTTTATACTTTGCCCAATTGCTGATAACTTATTTAACCGTAAGCCGAACACGACAGCAAAGACAGATATGCTTTTTAGATGAGTGAAACATATCGTCTTCGGGCTGTTCTCAAACAAAAAAACAATTTTAATTGCGAAATATGTATAATAACGCTTTTTTGAAAGAGGATATTACCTCAGAATATGTTTTAGAGTACTGACTTCACGACCCTGCCCGTTGATTCCTGCCACTGTATGAAAAAAGTGAGATAATTTCGATGAAATATGCGATCTGGGGACTTGTCCTGTTATTGATAATAATCCACCAGGATCTTTGGTTCTGGGACAATTCAACTTTGATCTTTGGCTTTATGCCGATTGGCCTGCTTTACCATGCCGGAATTTCCGTTGCAGCTTCACTGACCTGGCTCCTGGCAACTATTTATGCCTGGCCGGTGGATGTTGCTCAGACTGGTGCGGTTTCCTCTGAAAATAACGGAGGTGAAGCGTGATTCAGTTAACAATTATTTCTGCCTATCTTGCGTTGCTGTTGATTCTGGGAATTTTCTCCAGTCGGTTATTCAAGGGGACCAGTAAAGATTACATGCTGGCGAGCCATTCGATTGGTCCGTTTTTATTATTGATGTCGATCTTCGGTACTACGATGACGGCGTTCGCGCTGGTCGGTTCCAGCGGTGAAGCCTACAAGGAAGGAATTGGCGTTTATGGAATGCTGGCCAGTTCTTCGGGGATTATCCATTCGCTTTGCTTTTTTGTACTCGGCGTGAAAGTCTGGTCGCTGGGAAAAAAATACGGGTACACAACACAAATTCAATTTTTTCGGGATCGGCTTGAAAGCGACAAGATCGGAATTCTGCTGTTTCCCATTCTTGTCGGGTTGGTCATTCCGTATTTGCTTATCGGAGTGATGGCTTCCGGCGCGGTTGTTAACAGTGTCACTGAAGGAGCTTTTGCATCGAGCTTTGCCTATTACGATTACGGCATTCCTCCCTGGTTGGCCTCGCTGGTGATTTGTGGTGTTGTTCTTATCTATGTTTTCTTCGGCGGTATGCGAGGCACCGCGTGGGCGAATACGTTTCAGACACTTGTCTTCATGGTACTCGGTGTGGTTACGTTCTATATCATTTCTGAAGACCTGGGAGGCCTGAAAGCTGCCAGTGAAGCGGTTGCAAGGAAGAATCCTTCAAAGTTGATGCGTTCTGTTGCTCCGGAAGATCAACAGCGGTACGAAAAATCGTATGCGCAATGGACCGCGATGGCAAAATATAACTACGCCTCTAAAAAACTAAAAACCGTGACATTAACTGACGAGCAGAAAAAAGAGGCTTATGCTGCCTTCAAGCCACGAATGCCTAACTGGAAAATAAAAGCGGAAACTGTTTTCGCCGGTAAAAACGGTTTGCTAAAACAACTTACCGTTGCACAAATTAACGATGCTTACCTCTGGCAGGATGACCGCATTGCCCCGGAAACGAAACCGGATGACTGGGGAAAAACCGAACTGACACACGAATCGATACAACAATATCCACGCAAACCGGGAGCAGAAACAGCCGGGTATAAAATCTTTGCCAACAAAATTGGTCATCCCAAAAAGCTGATGGATCCGGAGAACCCGAAAGCGGGGACATTCTGGACACGCAAAAAAGCTCGCGGCGTATATCGGGCAACCAAATGGGCCCCCGATGCACCGCATCATACCGATCCGTGGAAGTTTCTGACGTATCTGTTTGTGCCATTGTCTGTTGGAATGTTTCCGCACCTGTTTCAGCATTGGCTCACTGCAAAAAGTGCGAACAGTTTCAAATTGCCTGTCGTGGCTCATCCGATATT
>WFOZ01000891.1 GCA_015487825.1 Planctomycetaceae bacterium | reverse complement strand
CCAACAACAGGAATGTTTTCAAAGGCAAGAATCGCAGAAACAAACCCAAAAAGAATCGCAATTATAAGCAGTGGAAAAAGAATTCCTGTGATGACCGCAGGCAGTTTTTTGATCACAAACACCGAAGAACGCTCTAGGCAAATTCCCGTTCCTTTCGTAAATTCCGCACAAGCCATTCTGCAGATAATCATGCCGAAGAACAGATAATTGAAAAAGTAAAGCAGGTCAATCAGAACATGAGAGAAAGATTCCGGATTGCTCAATCTGCTGACTAATTCAAACATCGCGAAATTCGGTGCAACTGCCTGCCCGGAAATCTGTACCGAATTGTTAAACAAATTCTGCAATGTCGATAGTTTGCCATGATCGGTCAACATCCCCCACCCATCCACTCGACTTGTCTCAGGAGCAATTGTGGATGCGATGAGAGCGCAAACAAAATTAATAAAAACGGCAAGAAATCCCGCAAACAAAATCTGAACACGGCACGCGATGCCGGGTATTCGCAAAAGATGCAGCCAGGGGAAGGCTCGCCTCCAACGAAGAAAACCTGTTTCCTGAAATAATTCCTGCACAATTTCACCTCGTTACCGGTTGTCGAATAGAATCTAAAAGAGAATCTCTATCAATCCAACAGAAGCACAGACATTACCATCTGTTTCGCTTGAGCACGCCGCATTGCAGACAGACATGTCCACCTTCGATCCAGCGGAATTTTTTGAATCAAGAGAAGTTCTCTAAACAGAAATGTAGCGTTTTTTTATGCAGAATTTAAGCCCGAGACGTACCAGTAGTACTGGTTTTCGCCTTCGCGTCTTTTGTTGGGATTCGCTTCGTCATCACAACCTACTATGATACAGCCATGCGTCACCAGTGTTAAAAATATCGGTTCTTCCTCTATTTTAATGGCTGAAAGAAAAAGAGCCACGGATGAGCCCAGGCGTAGGGTCCGCTATTGCGGACCACCGCAGAAATAGGAGGATCCACTTCCCATCGTGGTCCGCAATAGCGGACCCTACAAATAACCTTAATTTCTGCAATAACCAAACATTGCTGAAAGGATTGTGATGAAAGTTGCCTTGATTACCGGTATTACCGGGCAGGATGGTTCCTATCTTGCCGAGCATTTGCTTGGATTGGGCTACGAAGTGCATGGCATTGTCCGCCGGGTCGCGTTGGAAGATCCGACTCATCGACTCCAGCGACTTTCAGGATTTCTGGATCGGTTACATTTGCATGCTGCTTCTCTGGAAAGTTTTCCGAGCCTGTTCAGCGTTGTTTCAGAAGTGCAACCGGATGAATTGTACCACCTGGCGGCTCAAAGTTTTGTCTCCTATTCATTTGACGATGCCTTTTCCACATTTCGAACCAACATCGATGGGACCCATTTTGTTCTCGAATGTGTCCGGCGGCTTGTTCCCCGGTGTCGGGTTTATTTTGCGGGATCGAGCGAAATGTTCGGTCATGCAACCGAAGTTCCACAAAATGAAAAGACGCGATTCTATCCCCGATCACCTTACGGAATTTCCAAGGTAACCGGCTTCGATCTGTCTCGCAATTACCGCGAGGCCTACGAAATGTTTGTCGCTTCCGGTATCCTGTTCAATCATGAATCACCTCGCAGAGGGTTTGAATTCGTTACACGAAAAATCACTTCTTACGTGGCACGCATTAAACGAGGCGAGTTGAAGGAACTGCCGCTCGGAAACCTGGAAGCCAAACGCGATTGGGGGTTTGCAGGTGATTATGTGCAGGCCATGCAACTGATGCTTCAGCAGGATCGCCCCGAAGATTTTGTGATTGCCACAGGCGAAACGCATTCGGTGCGGGAATTTTGCCAACTCGCTTTTGAAATTGCAGGATTGAACTACGAAGATTTTGTGACCGCCGACCCACAGTTTTATCGCCCTGCCGAAGTACATCTGTTATTGGGGGATGCACACAAGGCAAACGAAATACTGGGATGGGATCCAACCGTCGGGTTCGAAGAACTGGTAGAAATGATGGTCAAACACGATCTGGATCTTCTGGCTTCCTGATGAATTTCTACACCGAACATCAACACCGATTTTTCTTATGAACGCGCAACCTGCTTCGTTTTTTCGAGACTTTATTTGTAACTATTCAGTGATGGGTGGCTGGGGGCAAATTGTCCCCAGATGTAAAGAGATGTCCAATTCTGGGGGCAGATTGTGTGAAAACCAGCCGGGTATTCATACTTTTCAAATAACAATCTGTCCCCAGCCACCCTCCCGCTGAATAGTTACCTTTATTTTTTCTAAAACCTCTCTTGCCAATCCCCTTCCGGGATATGACCAACGTATTAACTTTTGTATAAAGAACAGGCTTTGTTGTCCCGGAGAACTTCTTTTTTCAAAGAGAATTTATGAATATGAAATTATTCCTGAGCTTCTCGATCTGTCTGTTTATCACAACTGGAACAGAGTTACTACAGGCCCAGCAGTTTCAAATAAAACGGTATCAATCCTCTGAAGAAACGGCTTTCAGTCAGGCGGTTGTTATTGAAAATGCAGCATTCATCCATACCAGGCAACTTCTGCCAGTCAATTCACAGGGAGTCATTCAGGGGAACTCTACTGCCGAACAAACCACTGCTGTATTGAGGTCAGTTGCCACGATTCTTGAAAAAAGCGGCACGTCGAAAAGCCAGATTATTAAATTAAACATCTATCTGTCTGCAGAATCCGACCGAACTGTTGTTGTCAAATGTTTGAGCCACTGGCTTGATAAGACAGCGTTGCCTGCCGTTTCATTCGTGCAGACACGACTACCAAATCTGAAGGCAAACATCGGCATTGATGCAATCATCGCCTGCCCAAACATAGCTTCACTGACAAACTCAAAAAATAGTCATCAACAGGAAAACGCTGCTTATCATCTCAAACTGAATAAACTGGGGGGAGCCGGGAATCGCTCCCATATCAGCATTCTGCCTCGGGGAGATGTTGTCTACGTTTCCGGTCAAGCAGATAAAGGGGACCTGAAACAGGCAACCCGACGAACACTGGAAAGCCTGCTCAGTTCCATCAGACAAATGAAACTGAAATCTCAAAATATTGTCGCGATCAAATGTTTCGTTCCCTCAATGGAACAAATAGAAATTGTTAATGCACAGATTGCGGATTTTTTTGCAGGAGAACCAGTACCTGCTGTTTCACATGTAGAATGGATTGCCGGTTCGGCACGCCCGATCGAAATCGAAATGATTGCCTCAGCTCCTGCCACTCACTCCAACCAAAGCGTTACCTATTTTACTCCGCAGGGAATGACTGCTTCACCCGTTTACAGTCGCGTCGCTCGCATTCATGGCAATCGGCGGATTTATATTTTAGGCTTATATTCCTCCAAATCGGGAAATGGCAAAGAACAGACACTCGATATCTTCAAAACTCTGAATTCACTTTTGAAACAGTGCGGCTCTGATTTCAAGCACCTCGCCAAGGCAACCTATTACGTATCCGATGGCGATGCCAGTTCACAGCTAAATAAACTTCGACCGAGTTACTACGATCCCCAACGTCCCCCCGCTGCATCGAAGGCAATGGTTAAGGGTGTCGGCATGGAAAATCGAACCTTGAGCATCGATCTTATCGCAGCTCCGATAGCCGCAAAGCCCAACTTGCAAAACTAATTCCGTATTAAGAAGGTGTTTTAACATGACACATCGCCTGGGACAAAACCCAATTCATCGTCGTCAGTTTTTTGGAACATCAGCTGCAGTAATGGGAGCCGGAATTGCCGGTCTGCTTCCTACAAAATTCCTGCAGGCGGAATCCCGCCCCGCCGTTACCAACCCGAAAGCGACCGATGGCGATAACCTGCATGAACCGAACTGGGATGAAAAACTGACGTTAAGCGTTGGTCTCAAAAAAGGAGACCTGCAAGGCAGCACAGACCGCGTACTGCAGGCGGCCGTTGATTACATGGCCCGCATCGGTGGGGGAACCGTTAAAATTCTTCCTGGAACTTACACATTCCGCAATTCAGTTTTTCTCCCTTCGAATGTTCGTCTCCTGGGAAGCGGTCCGGAAACCATTCTCACAAAAATTGCCTCCGAAACAATCAGTTTGACAGCTGATTCTGACTGGTACGATCAGGAGATCACACTTGAAAAAGTTGCCGGATTTCGTGTGGGAGATGGTGTCGTCCTGAAAACAAAAAATCCGCACAACGGCAGCATCGATGTCATCAAGCGGACTCTGATTGCACGTTCCGGAAATCGCTTCAAGCTGAGTGATGGGATTCGCAAAAACCTGTGGCTTTCCGGCAATCCAACCTGCTCGTCGTTATTTCCTCTACTGACCAGTGAAAGAACTGCCGATGTCGTGATTGAAAATATTACGCTTGATGGCAACAGAAAAAACAATACCAACCTGAACGGCAATTACGGCGGCGCCATCTTTCTACAGGATTGCAACCGCTTCACATTCAAAAATGTGGAAGCCCGCAACTACAACGGCGATGGTTTCAGTTTTCAGATCTGTCACGATGTCGTTGTCGATGGCTGCCACAGTCACGACAATGCTGATTTAGGCGTGCATCCCGGTTCCGGTTCACAACGACCTGTGCTTCGCAACAATAAACTGGAACGCAATCGAATCGGCATCTTCTGGTGCTGGGGCGTGAAATATGGCCTGGCTGAAGGCAATACCATCACCGGAAATGGAAACTACGGCATCTCCATCGGACATAACGATACAGATAACATCATGCGAAACAACCATATTTCCGAAAGCGGAAAAGTGGGAATCCTGTTCCGCAACGCCTCACGAGGCAAAGATTTCTGGGCGAACCGAAATCTGATTGAAAAGAACATCATCGAAAACAGCGGCGATGATCATGGAATCGCCATTGATATTCAGGGGAATACAAAAGATGTGCAAATTCTGAATAACCAGCTCCGCGAAACAAGAGCCGCAAAAAAAAGAATCGGTATCCGCATCGCAGCAGAAGCAGGAAAAATCGAGTTAACCAACAACACCCTCAACGGCTTCGCCCAACCGATGATTGATTTGCGGAAAAGTTAGAATTCATTCAAAACCAGCATCACTGAGCACATGGCGAAATTGAGAGGTAATTTTTCGTTGTCGCTTGGGTGAAACCACGATCACTCCGGGCCAGTTTCGCACAAACATTATTGTGGTTAGCAGACGAGATTTATCCAGGGGGGCATCTCGATGAACGTGGGTAAAGTCAAAAGGATTTGCATCCCACCTGAGAAAATCTTTCTTTTCGAGACGAACCCGATGTTCAAAAAGCAATACGCTAAAACTGTTTTGGTCTATACCTAACCCGGCGTAGCCGGAACCAAACAGGGGGTGTTTTGTGAGTGGAATTTTATGTTACATTTTGATTGAATAGCAAGTCTGCTGGTAGGCGAATATGTTTTCCCTTTTTGTCTGAGGCATCGATGGTGAGTGGTGATGAGT
>WFOZ01000890.1 GCA_015487825.1 Planctomycetaceae bacterium | reverse complement strand
GGTCATCATCAAAATCCTGCCGGTCAGAAGATATCAGAGATTTTTTCTTCCGGGATGATTTCTTGTTTTTATTGCGACTGTTCATTAATTTCAAAAATTATTCTATCGATTAAACTCCCACATGGCCTGCCTTTGCAGTGTTGTCGTGGCTTATTGCGAATCGATTATCAATGTGACAGGGCCATCGTTGACGAGCGCCACATCCATTTTAGCCTGAAAGATTCCTGTTTTCACCGTAAGTCCGTGGCCGGTCAATTCAGCTACAAACTCCTCGTAAAGAGTATTCGCTTTTTGTGGTGCGGCAGCCTGCACGAAGCTGGGCCGTTTTCCTTTTTTGCAATCACCATAAAGCGTAAACTGGCTGACGACCAATACCTCCCCCTGAATTTGTTTTACCGAGAGATTCATCTTCCCGGCTTCGTCGGGGAAAATACGCAGCCCTGCCAGTTTTGCAGCCATCCAGATAACATCATCTCGCGAATCTTCCTGCCCGACTCCCAGCAGTATCAGCAAACCGGAATCAATGCTCCCCACAATTTCGGAATCGACTGTGACCGATGCGGAAGTTACACGTTGTATCACAGCTCGCATATTGCTTTACCGTTCAGAGTCAATCTGTTTCAGATATTCCAGCAACCGATCCCGTTCGTTGGTCAGGTGTCTTACCCGCAGCAAGGATCGAACGCGGGTTTTAAGTTCGAGGCGATTAACCGGCTTGGAAAGAAAATCATCTGCCCCTGCATCGACGGCTTTTTCGATATCAGCATTTTCCCTTAAAGCTGTTACCATCAGAACCGGAATATCCTGCGTGGATGAATTGTTTTTGAGTAGCTGGCAAACTTCAAAGCCACTCATTTTAGGCATCATGATATCGAGTAGAATCAGATCCGGATGAAACTGTTCTACTTTCTCCAGCGTACTGCGACCATCTTCGGCCATTTCAATAATGTAATCTTCATCGCTGAGGCAGGCTTCTACCAATTCTCGATTCTGCTGATTATCATCAGCGATCAGAATGCGATTCGGGGGAGTAACTTCCGGCTTATCCATGTTCTTCACTTCTCAAAATCATGATGGAGAACCTGCAGTGCCGCACTGCAGGCCCTGTGGCTGTGAAACGAATCACTTTATCGTGCTGTATTCCAATTCAAAACCCATTGGTGTGTTTGCCTGGGGATATCTTCATCTCCCGAGATTTCCAGAGCAGATAAGTGTCCTTTTAACATCTGTAGATCATCTTTGGAATCGATATCATACCAAACCGGGAGTAGTTTGAGCGAGAGACCCGCCTTTTTGATTTTCTCTACCGTTTGCAATAAAACTCCGGGGCGACTCCAGCAAATATCTTTGAACAGTTCCTCGCACGGTATTCGCAAACCGATTAAATAATATCCACCATCTGCACTTGGTCCGATGACGCAATCTTTGCGGTATAACCATTCAAATGCCTGTTGTACATATTCTGCGGGAATTGTAGGGCTGTCTGAACCAATTAACACGGCTGATTCAGTATCAGCAAAGGCGAATGCGTGTTCGAAATAAGCACTCATTCTTTCCCCCAATTCGCCCTGTGGCTGAGGCCAGGTCTCTATTTTTGTACGAGAATCTGCTGGTGAAGGCGATCTGCCAGGTACAAAAAGAGATTCTACCCACCTTTTCGCGGAAGAACTGCTTGGGCTGTAGCCCATAATCAGCCTTTCAGAGAGAGGCTGAAACCTGGCTGTCAGATCTTTGACGAACAATTCGTAGAGCCGTGCAGACTCTTCGCAACCAATTTCCGTCCCCAATCGTGTTTTAACTTTTCCTGAAACGGGCTCTTTCACGAATATGCCCAGTGTATGGAGCAGCGGAGTCCGGGAATCTCTTCCCGACTCTTCGTAGGACTCGGATTTGTTCTGATTCGGGTTATTCGGATCGTCACTTTTATGGGAAATAGAGGACATCGTATGTTTTCTGAGGGATAACGGGATTTCAATTCACGAAAAAATAGTGCTCAAATGATTTGCATCATGTATCAGGTTCAAATTATGCTTATCATTGGCAATACGGAAGTTTAAACAGCATGAAATATGTGATGCCTTTCAATTTATCTGCGTCTTTACAACATTCACCTCTTTTTCTATGACAGCCTGTCGAATCATGCGGGCTGGAGAGTCCTGGTTTCTAACAGATGCGATCTGCAACGACTGATTCCTTTATTGAAATTCTGAAAAAGAGCGGTCTCATCTCCGAAGACCGTCTCCGCGGCCGCATAGCAGAAATTGAAGCAGAACAGCAGGTTCCACTCGAAAAATTAACCTTGGCCAAAGCTCTGATCGCTTCAGAAGACCTAACTGCCTGGCAGGCTGAAAAGTTAGTTGCCGGCAAGCACAAGGGATTTTTCCTTGGCAAGTACAAACTGCTTAAATTGCTGGGACGGGGAGGCATGAGTTCCGTCTATCTCGCAGAACACTCTGTGATGAAACGACGTTGTGCCATTAAGGTCCTACCCGCCAGTCGTGTTGATGACTCTTCATATTTGGGGCGTTTTCATCTCGAAGCCCAGGCTGCTGCAGCGTTGGATAACCCAAACATTGTCCGGGCTTACGATGTCGATCACTTTACCGATGGAAAGGCAGAAGTTCATTTTCTGGTGATGGAGTACGTTGAGGGAATGGACCTTCACGAAACAGTCATCCAGAACGGACCTTTGTTTCCTCTGGATGCTGCTGAGTATATCCGGCAAACAGCCAACGGTCTCAAGCACGCTCACGAATCGGGATTGGTTCATCGGGATATCAAGCCCGGGAATTTACTGCTTGATAAAAAAGGGACCGTAAAAATTCTGGATATGGGACTGGCTCGTTTTTTCAATGAAGGCGATGAGGATTCTCTTACCATTCAACACGACGAAAAAGTGCTTGGGACCGCAGACTTCCTTTCTCCCGAACAGGCCATCAACTCTCACGATGTCGATGCCCGGGCAGATATCTACAGCCTGGGATGCACGGCTTATTTTCTGCTCACACGACATGTTCCTTTTGAGCAGGGCAGCCTGGCACAGCGTTTGATGGCACATCAGACTCAGGCGCCTCCACCAATTACGAAGTATCGCAGCGATATTCCGGAATCGTTACTGGCGATCATCGACAAAATGATGGCCAAAAAACCGGAAGAACGTTATCAGACTGCTGAAGAAGTGATGCAGGTTCTCAAAAAATGGATTTCCGAAAACGCAGACGAAAACTGGCTTGAAGCCCACTCTGCAGAATGGGATGCCAGTGATTCTACGGTCAGTAAAACAAGTAAAGCCGAGAGCAGCCAACCAGATCGTGTGATCGAATCAGAAACAGAATTCGGCGATTTTCTGACAATGATCGGCAAGGAACCGCCGCCCGATTCGACAATCCCTGCTTCATCGAAAAGCACCAAAAAGAAAAAGAAACCAGCTTCCAGAGTGAAGCCCGAATCAGGAGCGAAATCCGGCAAGAAGAAAGCTTCCTCGAAACTGAAACAGCAATCTTCAAAAAAGATGGTGCGATCACAGGAAAGTTCTTCTCAACCCGGATCGGTACCTCCAGCAGACACACACAAAGAGCCTTCATCAATTCAGGCAGTTTCGCAAGGAGGACCAAAACAGCCGGTGGAAAAAACTCCCTCGGGAGCGGACACCCTTCAGGCAGCATCGCAATCCCCTGCCCGGCAACAATCACAGCCGGAAACCGAACCGGTTTCTCAGCCGGAAGAAAACAGAACCGAAGCATTTCCAGCTTCTCTGGCTGCTAAACTTCGCGAAAAACCGGCGTTGGCAGCCTCCATTGCAGGTGGCGGTCTGCTGGTACTCGGGCTGATGTTCTGGATGTTCTCAGGTGGAGAATCGAAGCCCGCTGAAACACCCTCTTCTGCGATTGTGAAAGTTGATGATACACCCGATGAAATTCCGGTAGACATGCCCATTATTGGTGTCGATATGACAGTCGGCCCAGAAGGGGATTTCAATTCGCTGAATCAGGCGATTGACTATCTGATTAAATATAACAACCCCGGTACATTTTCCAGCGGTCGAAAAATAAGAATTATGCCGGGAACGGTAATTAACGAGCCACTCACAATTATCGATCCCCCCACTTTTTTTCCGGATCGTTTGGAAATATTAAACGAAACAGGAACGCAAATTCTCTGGAATTCTTTCAGCAGCAAGCCGATTGTGCATTTGAAAAATGCTGACGGGTTGGTTCTTTCAAAGTTTGATTTCAACGCTTCAAAATGCGATACCGCAATTCTACTGGAAGGTCGATGTGCGGGAGTGCAGATTATTGCTTCCAAAATTCGTGGATTCAAAAAATCGGGGGTCGATTTGGTCGGGGCAGCCGGTCTTTACAACAGTCAGATCAGATTATCATGGAATGAGTTTACTACAGACAGTAAAACGGCATCTGCGGTTCGTCTTCTGGACGGCTCCGAGAACACCGAATCACTGACGGTCCAGAATTGCAGGTTCGTTGGGCCACTGAAAACGGGAATAGAAATCAAAACAGATTTCTCCCGCTGGCTTAACATTAAAGAAAACATCTTCTATCAGACCGAAACAGGGATTTCATTCGAGGCGGCTTCCGCACCGTTATTAGATTCGGTCATGATTTCGAACAATACTTTTTCCGATAACAGCACAGCAATCCGTTTCTCGCTGGCACCAACAGATACCAGTACCGACCTTGGCCTCATTAGAAATTTATTTTTTGGTTCGAAGCAGGCAGATCTGATTATTTCAGATGGTTACGACCAGACCAAATTCAAAGCAATGTTGCAGAAAAAATATCCGGGAGCACCGTGGAACTGGACAACACGGACTGCGGATACAAACGCGAGCAGCGCTCAGGGAATTTTATTCACAAACAACGGTGTTCAGGGATTGAAAGATTTTAAGTTTGTAAACTCCAAACCGGGAAGCGGTTTTATGAAGCCGGCCGCCGGCAAAGGGCATCTCGCCCCGATGGCAGACCTGAAACCGTATGTCGGAGCCGTCTCCCCGTAACAAATACTCACACCAAATCCGATTCAAAACTGCGCGAAGCTATCGATCATGGCCTTGTACTGGCAGGTTCTTTGCAGAACCTATTGGCAAAAGGTCAGGGAAATTTCAACTCGCAAAAAATTGCGAAGGCGTACCAGAGGCCTCAAGCAACACCGTCGCGTTAGTTTAGGAAATCTCTGAACGGTTTTGGAGCCCCTTGAACAGCAATTGGGGCTTCTACATAAAGCATTAAAAATGGGGACGCAGGGATTTGAACCCTGGACCTACCGATTAAAAGTCGGTTGCTCTACCAACTGAGCTACGTCCCCTGATGCCTGCTTCGATACTGTACACTTC
>WFOZ01000889.1 GCA_015487825.1 Planctomycetaceae bacterium | reverse complement strand
TTTGGAAATGAGAATATTCCACGAATCAGAGCCTGTAACGCAGATTGCAGTTTCGTTAGTATCTTGTTTCTGTGTCCCCCTGTTTATCCCAGGAACCACAGGGCGATATAACTACAACCAGGGAATATGACTCGGCAAGGTGTGCGATGGCATGGGAAAGTCCGCCGTACCAAAATAAATCCTGCCAGAAATCGGCTACCCCGTTTCATAAACATAAGATAATTATTCCGTGGTGTTTGGTTTTGCAGGAGTTTAGGTTATCTGTAGGGGCCACTGAAGCGGCCCCCACAATTGGAGACAACTCGCTGAGTAGTGCATTTTCAGGCCTTTAATTGAGGCTTGAAGAAGCAGTAGTTGCGTTACAGGTTTTATTTTCAACAAGAGTATTCAAATCAGCCCGGCCACTAATCCGGGCTAATGAAAAGATTCAGGTTTAATCAGCATGGCAGATAAGCAGCCTTTGCGCGTAGCAATTGTCGGATTGGGAACTGTTGGTTCCGGCGTGGCGAAAATATTACTCAATAATTCAGGGCATATTAAACAGCGAACCGGGAGAGGAATCGAGATTGTTTCTGCAATCGTTCGAGACCCAACCAAATCGCGTGGTGTCGATTTACCCGATGGCGTCCTGGCAACGTCATTCGATTTAATGGAAGCTCCTGAAATTGACGTCGTCTGCGAGCTGATCGGCGGAACCACCACAGCTGGTGATGTCGTCCGGCAAGCCCTCAATGCCGGCAAACATGTTGTCACCGCAAACAAAGCGTTACTTTGTGAACAGGGAGACGAGCTGTTTCAACTTGCCAGGGAAAAAGGGAAAACGATCTGCTTTGAAGCCGCTGTTGCGGGCGGTGTTCCGGTTATCGAAGGCCTTTCGCAATCGCTGGCTGCCAATAAAATTCAATCGATTGAAGCGATCGCCAACGGGACAAGTAACTACATTCTCACAGAAATGCTTGATCACAATTCCAGTTACGAAGATGCGGTTGCCAAGGCACAGGAAAAAGGATACGCAGAAGCTGACCCGAAAATGGATGTCGATGGAACTGATGCTGCACAGAAACTGACCATCCTGGCCCAGCTTGCATTTGGCACAAAAGCCTCTCTGAAAGATTTCCCGCGACAGGGGATTGATGAACTGAATCTTGCCGACCTGAAATATGCAGATGAACTCGGGTATCGTGTCAAGCTACTTGCCATCGCCCGGCGAAATGGAGAACATCTGGAACTCCATACGCAACCAACGTTAATCCGCAACACACTCCCGATGGCTGCCGTGTATGATGCGTATAACATGATTGAAATCGAAGGGGATGCCGTCGGAAAAACATGGTTTTCCGGTATGGGAGCCGGCCAGATGCCAACAGCTTCAGCAGTTGTTTCCGATCTGATCGACCTGGCTGTCGGACGCGCCCAGCAGACATTCCCGCTACTCGATCTGTGGGGTGAAAGCGATCCGCTGCCGATTCTTCCAGCTGAGAAAATCGAAAGGCGATACTATTTACGCTTTCACGCAATTGATCAACCAGGAACAATCTCCTCCATCGCTACTATTCTGGGGAATCACGAAATCAGTATCGCATCGTGCATTCAGCACGAATTCGAAATACATCAGTCCGGTTCTGGAGAAGGTACTTCACCTATCGTACCGTTTGTTGTCATCACGCATACGACAACCGAAGGACAAATGCGAGCTGCTGATGAAGAACTTGCACAATGCGATGCCATCGAGCCAAATCACCTGCGCCTGCCGATTCAGGATTAACTAACCTTCGACATCCCGGTGTCGTTTGACACCTTCTGCGAAAAAGCTGATGATGGAACATGATGAGTCGTCTCAGGTGATAGAGAATTTACTGCAACAGAATCAATAACAGGAGCCGTTTTATGCGATGCTTATTTCAGAATATTTTATCTCTCTGTATTCTTATGGGCAGCCTGTCAGTCAGCTGCGATCAGGTAACGGCTGAGGAAAAACTGACACCTATCTTTGATGGAAAAACACTGGATGGCTGGGTTCAAAAAGGCGGGAAAGCGAAATACCGTGTAGAAGACGGACAGATTATTGGAACCAGTGTGGTTGGCACTCCGAACAGTTTTATGACTACAAAAAAACATTACGCAAATTTTATTCTCGAACTCGATTTTCTTCCCGATGCTGTTTTGAATTCCGGCGTTCAAATTCGCAGTAACGCTTTTGATGAACCTAAAAAATATACATGGAAAGATAAAAACGGCAAAGAAAAATCCAGAATTGTTCCCGCACATAAAGTACATGGCTATCAGGTAGAAATCGATCCATCAGATCGCGCCTGGACTGCCGGGATCTACGATGAATCGCGCAGAGGCTGGCTGAATAACCTGCTTGAAAATGAACCGGCTCGCAAAGCCTTCAAAAAAGGAGAATGGAATCACCTGCGAGTAGTCGCCAATGGAGATTCCATCAAAACGTTCCTCAACGGCGTCCCGGCAGCAGACCTCAAAGATAACATGACTTCCTGCGGTTTTATCGGATTACAAGTCCACAACTTCAAGGAAAACGGTCACGAAATCCGCTGGAAAAATATCCGCATCCAGGAACTTCCATAGTCCGGATAATCTGCGTCAGACTATGTCCCCCGTTCGTAATAATGGCACAAGTCTTGCAAGGTCATGCCGCAGGGTGCGTCACGATGCACCCTGCAATGTTGTGCCCAAATTGCGAACGGCTATATAGTACCGTAGGGTGCGTTGCAACGCACCAAATGAGGTCTGCGTATTAAAGGTGCGTCACGACGCACCCTACAATGTTGTGTCCAAATTGCGAACGGCTGTATAGAACAGCTCAGATCATTTTTGTAATGTGGTAGTGCATGTCATCGGAAATGATAACGCCTGACATATCGCCCGCTCTTTCGATCATGCGTCTGCAATCTGCATTGAGGTTACGCAATTGCAGACTTTTTCCTTCCTGACGGTAACGCTGTGCCAGTTTACTGATCGCTTCCATTGCAGATTGATCGTACACCCGTGAAAAATAGAAATCGATCACGACAAACGGAGGATCGTTAACCGGATCGACCAGTTCGCGGAAACTGCTGACGGATGCAAAAAAGAGTGGACCATGCAGTTGGTACACTTTTTTATTATCCTCGAAATGAATATCCGCCATCATATGTGTTGCATGATGCCAGGCGAATATCAAAGCCTGAACAACAATACCCAGAAGTACAGCAATGGCCAGGTTATGAAACAGCACGGTGTATCCGGCAACGAGCACCATCACAAGGACATCACTTTTAGGAATTTTATTCCAGGTGTGCAGTGTGCTCCATTCAAACGTGCCAATAACGACCATAAACATCACGCCAACCAGGGCCGCCATCGGCACCATCGAAATAACCGGCTTTAACAAAACCACCAGAACCAACAGACCAACCGCAGCGACAACTCCGGAAAGTCGCCCGCGACCACCGGAATTCACATTGATCAGAGACTGCCCGATCATCGCACAACCTCCCATGCCTCCGAATAAACCACAGACAATATTTGCCGCCCCCTGCCCGATACATTCCCGGTTGCCACTGCCTCGCGTTTCCGTTATTTCGTCGATCAGTGTCAACGTCATTAAAGATTCAATCAGACCGACACCTGCAAGAATCAGCGAGAACGGGAAAATAATCGCCAGAGTTTCCCATGTAAACGGAGCAAGTACGTAACGGGAATCGAGGAAAAAGAGTGTTGGTAACGGATCGCGTGTTGATTTTATTGAAGCCACTGCAGTACCGACCTGCTCAGGGCTTAATACCGAGGTATCGACAGCAGCATGATGATCCAGCAAAGCGGCTGCACCATCATGACTTTGAACTTCCAGTGCCGCCTGCTGAACAGCTTTTGCTTTCAGATTATTCATGACCAGGTCGTCAACAGTTTGTACAACATTTGTTTGACCACCAGGCACCCAACTTTGGGGAGCGAATGAGTTAATCCCCACCGCGATGGCAGAAACCATCATAATCGCAGCTAAAGAACTTGGGATCGCTTTGGTTAATTTAGGAAGCCAGACAATGACCGCCATCGTTAATGCGACAAAGCCTATCATAATTACCAATGGCCCATTTTGCAGAAAGGTCATTGTTCCGTTTGTGCCAAGTGTTTTAAAGCTTCCGATCTGAGCCAGGCCAATCACAATTGCCAGACCATTGACAAATCCGAGCATCACAGAATGCGGAACAAGTCGTATCAGTTTTCCCATGCGCAAAAGACCAACGATGATTTGCAGCAGTCCGCAAAGAATAACAGCCGGGAAAAGGTATTCCACACCGTGAATTGCAACGAGCGAAACGATGACAACCGCCATCGCTCCGGTGGCTCCGGAAATCATTCCCGGACGCCCACCTGCCAGCGAACTGACCAGCCCGATAAAAAATGCAGAATACAATCCTATTGAAGGATGCAGGCCCGCAACAAAGGCAAACGCCACCGCTTCGGGCACTAACGCCAACGCAACAGTCAGCCCGGATAAAAAATCACCACGAATCGAAGCAGTATGCTTCGCAAAAAACTCTAACATCTAAACTCCAATAATAAATTTCAAAAATCAACCCGCAAAACGAACGCAAACGTCTTGAGGTGTTTCAGCTAGCACTGGAAAATGAGCCCGGCACGGCTGGTACATTCTGACTGTCGTCACGAAACTCGATCTATTCCTGTAACTGGTGCAACACTCAAATAATTGAGCGTCAGTAGTAGATTTAGAACGTGATCGCTTAAGTGCAAAAGCAGCTTCGTCATTCCGGCTTCCTGAGAGGGAAGCTGTCATTCCAGTTTCAATCAACACACATTTTCTGTCCAAATTGAACAGAACCTCTCATCAAAGCCGGGTCTTTTTGCTGCCAACGGCCATCTTGGAGAGGTGTTGTGCGGAACCAGGTAGGACAGTTGAATATCAACCGTTTTGTTTAAGAGAGTGGATCGTCTCGCCTGCCGTTTGACAGTATCCACGCGGGAACTCTAGTACAAAACGCACCTATTCAGAAGGTGAATTGAACAAGATCTTCGAAAATTCATCAACATAATGGTACTATTCGGGATAATCAGCATCTGACATCAGAAGACATTTATAGGAAAGCCTTTGCGGCATCCAGGTTCTTTGATCTCTGGCAAAGTTGCAAACAACTGTTCATAATGAAAATAAACGATAAGCCAACACCAAAGGGACTGCCGGTTGTTTTTATATTATGAATTCGTGTAGCCTAAGTTGAAGCATATACCAACTTTTATCAATAAAAACTGAACCTGTAATATCAGAGGCAAAAAATCATGAACTGTCGCTTCTCTGTGAGTCACCTCCTCGGTTATTTAGTGCTGATGTTTATTTCAACCAATTCCCTCTCGATGGTTGAGGCTGCAAAACAAACAAAACCGAACATCGTATTTATTCTTGCGGATGATCTTGGGTATCGAGAACTGGGAAGTTTCGGGCAGCAGCTTATCCGAACGCCCAATCTTGATAAACTGGCCAGTCAGGGAATGCGATTGACGCAACATTATTGCGGCAACGCGGTTTGTGCACCTTCCCGGTGTGTTTTGATGACAGCCAAACATCCCGGATATGCGATTGTGCGCAGTAATAAGGGGACACCGCCAGAGGGGCAATGGCCTATTCCCGATAGCGAAATAACTTTGGCAGAAGTATTGCAGCAGCAAGGTTACGTGAGCGGAGCATTCGGGAAATGGGGACTGGGGGGACCGGAGTCTTCCGGACGTCCTCTGAAGCAGGGTTTCAATCGATTCTTCGGATACAACTGCCAGTCTCATGCACACAGTTACTACCCTTCCTATTTATGGAGTGATGAAAAGCACGTCGAGCTGAAAAATAATCCTCCCGTCCCCGGGCATGCCAGTCTTGCCAAAGATGCTGACCCGGCTGATCCAAAAAGTTATAATCAATTCAAAGGGCAAGACTATGCACCGGATCGCATTAACGCACAGGCCCTGGAATTTATTCGTCAGCACAAAAACGAACCATTCTTTTTGTATTATCCGACAGTCATCCCACATGTCGCGCTGCATGTGCCCGATGAAGAACTTAAACCGTATCTTCAGTTAGGCTGGAATGATCCTCCATTTACAAGAAGTAAAGGGTATGGATACACGCCACATTTCACTCCCCGAGCCGCTTATGCAGCCATGATTACCCGGATGGATCGCTACGTTGGCAATATCCTGAATTTACTTGATGAGTTGGAGTTGGCAGATAACACAATTGTCGTTTTCAGTTCCGACAACGGCACCACTCACCTGGAACAGGAAGTCGATTACCTCTTCTTCAAAAGTGTGGGCGAATTGCGAGGACTTAAAGGTTCTTTGTATGAAGGCGGTGTTCGCGTTCCTACTCTTGTCCGCTGGCCCGGACATGTGCAGAAAGGTTCTTCGAGTGATTACATCAGCGGTTTTGAAGACTGGATGCCTACGTTGCTGGATCTGATTGGCAAAGCCGATGCGGTTCCCAAAAACATCGATGGAATCAGCATCGCCCCCACTCTGCTGGGCAGGAAGCAGACTGAACGCCCCTTCCTGTATCGAGAATTCACCGGCTATGGCGGGCAACAGACAATCCGTGTTGGTGACTGGAAAGCCGTTCGACAGAATCTGAGAAAAGTGAGAGGCAAGGTAAAAATCAATACCGAGCTTTATAACATTGCAGAAGATATCAGCGAAAAAAACAACGTCGCAGATAAACACCCGGAAATCGTAGCCCGGCTTGAAAAACTGATGAAACAGCAACACATTCCGTCCGATGTTTTTCCACTTAAAGCAATTGACTGATCCTGCAAGGTGATGACAGAATGGAAATGTGAAAAAAGTGATTCCAACTGCCAGCGTAGAAACGGACTCTGGAAATATTTTTCCAATGAAAATCCCTTTTACCTACTGAGCTTTGCATTCCTGCTTCATGGGACCGCTTTGTCGATATCGGATGCGGCTGCCATCAGCAATCCCTGGCCAAGAATGTTGATGACTTATGGCTATCTACTCGGATGCTCACTTATTACCTGGTATGTAGTCAAGAGACCGAAACTATGGAGTGATACCCAATTGGAGATACCGATGAAACACATGCAAATGCTTTTGGTAATATTCAGTTTTTTCAGTAACCAATTACAAGCTGGCGAGTTTCGTGCGGGAGCTGCAGTTGAAGATATTACGCCTCAGAAATGGCCGGTTCGTTTGATTGGTTCGTTTCGTGAACGCCTGGTAGATAAGGCATGGGATCCGTTGAATGCGCGGGCATTGGTGCTGGATGATGGGAAGACTCGATTAGCAATTGTGATCGTTGATAGCTGTTATGTTCCAAGAAAACTGTTGGATGAAGCAAAACAGCGAGCCTCAAAAATAACCGGCATTCGTACCGATTGCATGTTGATTTCGGCTACGCACACACATACTGCTCCTTCTTCACGCGAAGAACTATACGAAAAAGCGGGTGGGGCTGGAAAAGGTTATCTGGAAGTTCTGATTCAAGGGATTGTTTCTGCGATTAAAAAAGCAAACGCGAATTTGGAACCTGCGGAATTAGGGAGTGGTAAGGTCGATGTGGCAGAGCATGTTCACAACCGCCGTTGGTTTATGAAGCCGGGCGGAATTGTTCCCAATCCGTTTGGAGAAATTACCGATCAGGTTCGCATGAATCCGCCGCGATCAAAGAAATTGTTGGACCGCCCGGCAGGTCCGATCGATCCGCAAGTCTGCTTCATTTCGGTTCGTGCAATCAATGGGCGACCAATCGCGTTATTAGCCAACTATTCGCTGCATTATGTTGGAGGAATTTCCCCCAATGGTGTTTCAGCCGATTACTTCGGCGAATTCGCCAGACAAATAAAACAGCGAATTGTCCCCAACGAAGTCAGCGATAAGTATCCACCTTTTGTAGGAATGATTTCTAATGGAACCAGTGGGGATATCAACAACATCAACTTTGTGAATCCGAATCCCAGACGAAAATCGTTTGGACAAATTCGATATGTCGCCAATAGTGTGGCAGATGAAGTGTTTCAGGTATATCAAAAAACTGAACATCGAAGTGAGATCACTCTGGCAATGGCGCAGCAGGAACTGACACTTAAAATTCGTAAACCAACCGAAAAACAGATCGCCCGAGCTAAACGATTTCTGGCGGAAGAGGATGAATCGAAATTGCCCCGATTGGCGAAAGCTTACGCAGAAAGAACGTTGGAGTACGCCAGCAGACCCGTAACCGAAACGCTCATTCTGCAGGCGATTCGCATTGGTGATGTTGGCATCACTGCGATTCCGTGTGAAGTGTTTGCAGAAATCGGACTCGAAATAAAAGCCAAAAGTCCTTTGAAAACGACTTTCACTATTGAACTGGCCAACGGCTGGTATCGTTATCTCCCCACACCCCGACAGCATCAGCTGGGCGGCTACGAAACCTGGCTCGGCACCAATCTGCTGGAAGTCGAAGCATCTGAAAAAATCACCAAGGTACTTTTCGCTCTCTTGCAGGAAGTTTCAAACGAAACGGTTGTTAATCAGAATTGAACTTTTCCTAAGTCCAAAAGGCATGATGCCTTTTATCCAAACTATTTTGGCTCACGTAATTTTCTCCAGGTAGCTCTGCACTCCAATGGATAGTCTGTCAACATGCCATCAATGTGGGCCTCGCGAACCAGGGACCAGGCTTTGGGATTCCTGCGAAATTCGCCGGGGCCTGCAAAATTGTAGATGACCTGCTTACCATGCTGATGCAGTAACTGGACCTCTTCGGG
>WFOZ01000888.1 GCA_015487825.1 Planctomycetaceae bacterium | reverse complement strand
TGTAGCAGGTGCCCGGGAAGGGATGAAGGATGGTACTTTATTGATTGATGCCGGTTGCGTCTGGGATGCCAGAACGGCTTTGCAACGAGCAAACGCTTTTGCACAATACGATATCGGCTGGCTTGAAGAACCGCTGTTTCCTCACGATGTTCAGGGCTATGCCTGGTTAAAAGATCGTTCGCCGGTTCCCATTGCAGCTGGTGAGGAGGAATGTGGTCGCGAATCATTTCGTCCTTATTTTGATCATCGGGCACTGGATGTCTATCAGGTAGATCTGGCCCGAAACGGCTTTACCGAAGCCTCATATCTTAGACAGCGTATTGCTGAGATTGGTGCGCGTCCCTGCAATCATTGTTACACCAGTCCGCTAACTGTTGCAGCGAGCCTGCATTGGCTGGCCACCTGCAAAGATGCTTTCATCTTCGAAGACTGTGTCGAAGATGAACCTCTACGCAACGAGTTGACCATTGAAAAAGTGCAGGCGGAAAACGGTCTGATTCAAGTCCCCGACAAACCGGGACTCGGTGTCACACTCGACGAAGATTTCGTTTCTGCACATATTGTCGCTGAGTCCAAATAAATTCCAAGAGGCTCTCTTCAAAATTGAAATCACCACGCATTAAACAATAAGGGCAGTACGATGTCACGATCTCCGGTCAGCACAAATATCGACTTTGACAAACCAGGAATTCAATGGGGAAGCGTGAATATTCCTTATTCGTATAATTTGAGTGGCTGGGCGAAACTGCAAATTCCAATTTCGACCATTTCTCATGGTGAGGGGCCGACCGTGCTTCTGATGGCTGGAAATCATGGTGATGAGTATCCGGGACAGATCGCCATTATGAAATTAATGAAAACGTTGAAGCAGGAACAAATAACGGGCCGCATCATTTTCATTCCCGCCATTAATATGCCTGCTGCCAAAGCAGCGACTCGCCTTTCTCCCATCGATGGCAAGAATTTAAACCGCTGTTTTCCTGGAGACGTAGACGGTTCAGTCACAGATCTGATAGCAAACTTTCTGACCAATGAACTGTTTCCAATTGCTGATGCTGTAATCGATTTACATACCGGAGGTCGTGGCGTCTATTTTTATCCATGCGCACACATGCACTTGGTGGAAGATCTGGAATACCGTCGTCGAATGGCTCAGGCCGCAGAAGCATACCGGACAGACTTTTCTTTCCTTTATGCAGATGTTGCAGGCAAAGGTTTATTACCAGTTGAAGTGGAAAGCAAGAAAAAAACAATCGTCACCACGGAAATGGGAGGCGGGGAAGTCACGCCGGCTTCTGTTCATCGTTGTTCTCAGGACGGTCTGAAAAATGTGTTGATTCACCTGCATGTTTTACAGGGAAAAGAACAATCACGCACTGATTTAGGGCTTGCTCCTACACGATGGATACAGGCACTTGATGAAGATGATTATCTTTTTGCACCAGAGTCCGGCCTGTTTGAAAGTTTTGTTGATGTCGGAACAGAAGTTTCCTGCGACCAACCGGTAGGGGCGATCTATTTTTCTGAACGCCCGGACCGCGAACCAACAATCATTCATGCAAATTCAGACGGAATCGCGATTGCTCATCGTGCTCCAACACTAACGAATCAGGGAGATATCCTTTTCTGCCTGGCTCATGATGTTAAAGAGGAAGTGCTGAAAACATTCAGATAAATTTGACCCAAACTTTCTAAAGCGTTTCTCCACGACAGGAATACTTCTTATGAGTTGGCTTGATTGGTTAATCGTTTTGGTCCTGAATGGGTCAGTCATTGGATACGGGTTCTATCTGGCACGAAATACTAAAACCAGCAGTGACTGGTTTCTGGGAGGGCGAACTCTTCCCTGGTGGGTTTTAGGGCTGTCAATATTTGCGACCAGTGTTGATAACGCAGATGCCGTTTCTCTGGTTGGATATGCCTACAATAACGGTATGCACATCATTACGGTTTTCACGCTGGCCGGTGTTGTAGGGGCGCTGCTGGCCTCATTCGTGGTTGTCCCGGTACTGTATCGTGGCGGTTTTTATACCAATGCCGAATATCTGGAAACCCGCTATGGAAAATCTCTGCGGACATTTAGCGCTCTTATTCAAATTCAATATCGTACCACGATGCTGGGGCTGATGATCTGGTCTATCTTTTTAATGTTGCAGGGAATCCTCGAAATAACTCCCCTGCAATCATGGGCTCTGATTGTATTGCTGGTCATTTTTACTGCTGCCTATACAACCTGGGGAGGTTTGACTTCTGTCGTTTGGACTGATGCGTTGCAAAGTCTGATCATGATCGCTGGAGGGATTACCATTTTCCGTGCCGTCTGGGTTGCCAGCGGAGGCTGGTCCGCGACAGTCCAAAAACTATCGCAGTCAACCGATGCGAACGGACAACCTCTAATCAACTGGCTGCATATAAGCCAGTTTCAAGACAGCCAGGCAACCTCGCCGTACCTGATTATTATCGGTTGGACGATTGTCAGTCTCGGTTATTACACAGTCAACCATACGCAGACGATGCGGTTAATGGGAGCACGCAGTGAGTGGGACATGAAAATGGCTACTCTTTTTGGAAACCTGCTTATCATGCCCATTATGATCGGGACCGTTTTGATGGGAGTGATGGGGCGTGTCCTTGTGCCGGAGTTTACAGAACACTCCAGAGCTGACGAACTGTTTCCTCATTATGCCAATCAGTTTTTAGCTCCCGGCTTCAAAGGTCTGGTTGTTGCAGGAGTTCTCTCTGCAGCGGTCAGCACTTTCGATTCAATTGGCTCCGCTCTTTCAGCTCTTTTCACAAGAGATATTTATGCCTCCTGGATTTGTACAAATAAAACAGAGAAGCACTATCTGAAAGTAACCCGCTGGGCAACCGTCGGCATTTTGCTGATGGGCTTCCTCTATATTCCTTTCATTGCCCGGTTCGATACGATGATTCAGGCATCACGAACTCTGATCCCCATTTTTGTTACTCCCTTGTTTACGATTTATCTTGTCGGTGTCCTGACACGTGTCCCCCGCCAGAGTGGACTTGTGGGACTTTTGGCTGGTAGTCTGTTCGGGATACTCGGATTCATTGATCGGGAACTGATAGACTTCTACTGGATGAGCCCCCTGCTCAGCGAAAAATGGTATGCATTCCCCTGTTCGATGATCGTCACAACATTCGCCATGTTTGTTGCCACACTCAAATGGGGATGGTTGGCAGCGGATGATCTGGTTGATCAGGCAGAGTCGAATGTTTCAGATAAAGCGAGCTGGTTATCAAAAAGCAGTCAGGAACTACGCGATATAAAAGACTCCTCTTCTTCGATACCGATGCCTGAGTATCTTAATCCCAACTGGTATGCCATACTGTTACTGGCTTTTTCATCCTGGATTATTTTCGGACTTTTCTGGTAAACTGCACTTTAGGGGAATTACGGGACTTGCGTTTTCGGCGCCGAACTTTCGGCGCTAACAACTGGTAGTCAGATCTATTTGCCATGCGTGTAGCATACTTTTGCACTGCCATTTGAATTGGGGACTATAACTCCTTTGCATTGCATGGGTTACATTATCGATTTTATTGCCCTTTGTCGTTTCCACCTGAGGTGCAATAAATAAAGACTAACATAAGGTGTATGTCTTTCCAGCGCCGACATTTCCCTAAAGTGCAGTGGTAAAAGAACCGGCTTCGGGTAGAAGAAATAATGTCCATAAAGCGATGGTGGTAATTCTCGATCCTAAAAGAAAAAAGACCCCAATGTCAGTAACAGACAATAATAAGAAGCTTCATCTTCCTGAACTGCTTGCAATGGGTATTGGTGGAATGATCGGCGGAGGCATATTTTCCGTGCTTGGAATGGCTGTTGGTACTGCAGGGCATGCCGCTCCACTTGCTTTTCTTGTGGGAAGTTTAGTCGCCCTGGCAGCCGGGTATTCCTATGTAAAACTTGCCCTTGGATTTCATAGTGATGGTGCAAGCTTCACTTATTTGGAACGGGCGTTTCCGAAACGACCGAACATAGCAGGTGTTGCCGGATGGACAGTAATTGTTGGTTACATTGGGACACTCGCCCTTTATGCGTATACCTTCGGTGCATATGGTGCTCATTTACTGGGAAGTTCCGACTCTCCCATCGCTCGCATGGTACTTTCAGCCGGAGTCCTACTTTTCTTTATGCTGGTAAATCTGCAGGGGGCGAAATCGAGTGGGAAAACTGAAGTGATCATCGTATTCACGAAGGTCATTCTGCTTAGCCTGTTTGCGGTTGCTGGCCTGTTTTCTATTCAGCAGGACCACCTGTTTCCGGTCTTTGAAAAAGGTGTTTCATCTGTCTTTATCGGCGGTGCAATGATTTTTGTGGCTTTCGAAGGATTCCAACTGATCACCAATGCGGTCATGGAAACAGAGAATCCTCAACGAAATATTCCACGAGGTATTTACGGTTCTATTGCTATTACTTCGCTTATCTATTTTGGTGTGGCTATTGTCGCAGTTGGCAATTTAACACCGCAAGAGCTTAATTCTGCCAAGGAATATGCACTGGCATTAGCGGCAAAACCGGCGTTAGGAAATGCTGGAGAAATATTAATTGATATTGCTGCTTTGCTGGCAACATCTTCAGCGGTAAATGCAACAGCGTTCGGTGCATCCCGCATGATGGCAGAGATGGCAACAGAAAAACGGATGCCACATGCATTTTCATTTCGCAGTCGTACCGATGTCCCGTGGCTGGCAATTGTTACGTTGACAATACTGGCCGGTGCTTTCACCGTACTGGGCAATCTGGAAACGATCGCAACATTTTCAAGCATGACGTTTTTACTGGTCTCTATTGGCGTCTCGGTTGCCAACTACAAACTACGCTCAATTACCAACAGTAATCTCTGGCTGATTCTGTTGGGGATTATTCTGATGTTGACAACGGTCATCTTGCTGACGTTACATTTATGGAAAACAGATCAACAAACATTTCTCTGGCTGGGAGGATTTTACTCAGCAATAATAATTGTTGAAGTTGCATTCTTTCGACGTGAAAGTTCTCTTTCGGATAAGTCATAAACAAATCCCGGTTGTAGGCCAGGCTGTGCCTGACGAAAGCCTGAGTTCATGCTGTTAAATTCAATACAAAATGAGATGTGATTATTCAGCCTGTAGGGTCCGCTATTGCGGCCCGGCTGATTTGCTTGTGATTAATCCACGTTCAACTTACTCTCGAACAACCTCGATCGCGTTTAATACCGGCGGGAGTGATTTGATTTTGCCGTCTGTTTGTGGAATCAACTCGATGATGAGATTGTCGGTCACCGAGACATTGTTGATCACCTTCATCAGCGCGGTATGCAGGCCTTCGGTTTCTGCAAAGATATCGATACCGGTGAGAACTTTCTTTCCCTGAATCGAAAGATCGAAAACTCGCTGGCCTGCTTTGGTGACGTTGCTGTCCAGTTCTGCAAAGTGTAAACGCAAGTTATAAACGCCTGGTTTTTCTCCCTTGCCAATCAGTGGAAGTTCACATCGGGAAAAGCCGAGTGCCTGCGATGTGTACAGCCAGTCTGTTTCGGTCCCTTTCATCGGGTTGGCTCTGGTGTTGACGGTATTATACTTTCCCTGAGATTGGAATTTCAGATTGATATTCAAAGGTAAATCGAGGCTGGTCGCCCGGCTCGGTCGCGGGCGGGGATAGCTGAGCCAGACGGTTCCATTCGGACCGACACGGTCGCCAGGAGCGCCCAGGTTTAACGCCATTTTTTGCACGGGAGAAACCTTGCCAACCGAACTGATAATCGACCAGTTGTTACGCGGTTCACGCGGTTCCAGAACAATCGTTGATGAGATCGAAAACAAACAGACGCAGCCCGCAGACGATTCAGGGATCATCAATAACCCGTTTGCTGCAATAGAGTTAATCCAGCAACCGGTGCGGTGTCCTGCGAAATGTTGCGTTCCAGAATCTTTCTCCAGGTCGTAAAACCCGGTAAATCCGGAGCGGAAGAAAAGCATACTTTGTGTGGCTGAAATCATGCCACAATGATGTCCGGATCGCATGATACTCCAGGGAACCTGCTTGCCGGTGAGTGGATGCTTTCTCATTTTCTGATCACCGGTCGCCAAATCGAATGACCACGGCTCCGCCAGAACCTGGTCTCCTACGATAATCGGTCGACTGCGGTAGTTTCCGTCTTTAGCCCAGGCTTTGTAGCCATCTTTTGCAGAGAGCGCGACCAGTCGCCTGCGGCTGAACTCCCCCGC
>WFOZ01000887.1 GCA_015487825.1 Planctomycetaceae bacterium | reverse complement strand
TAACTGGACAGCGCCAGGTTCTATTTGAGAATTGATGAAACTCGTGATATACCTTGATGTTATTTCCTCGTTCCCAAGGTCCACCTTGGGAACGCAAGGGATTGAAGCTCCTGCTTCACGCCGGAACTAAAAATCATCTAAAACGAACGAAAACACGTGGGAAGGAGGACCTTCCCACCCGTGCGTTCCCAAGCAGGAGCTTGGGCACGAGTTGAACCTGGCGCTGTCCAGTTAAGTATTTCGATAACGATGATTGTTGGTTTCTGTTTTTACAAAAAGAACTTCATCATGCAGAGGTTGCAAAGCCTGATCAGTCGACTTGGTACTCCGCAACGGATTAGTTGGGGAATGCACGAAGGAATTCGTGGTGCCCATTGGATCGATGTGCAGGCTGATGGGACAATTCAGAAAAGGCGCTACCTGCCTAATGCTAACGCTACTGTTGAGAGCCAAAAGGCAGGTGTTGTTCCCGAAGAGAGTTTTCAGGAATTGCTTGCTTACCTCTGTTCAATTCCATTTGAGGAAATGAGAGCGGCAGATCAACCAGACGTTTCGCCTTCGGCTTATTGTATCACTTTAGAATGCAGTTGGGACCAGAGAAGCTGGAGATATGTTTTCTACACAACGCAGCAAGAACGCCAGGAAATAATCAATCCGTTAGCCGAGACATTTATGCGATTAGCCGAACAAGCCTCTGCAAATCGCGATGAACATCCAGAATAAGCAGTGAAGTAACAACAGAATTGTTGTGTAAAATCCCTGCACACCACGCCAGTTCGGTCGCACGAGAATAAACCAGAGCAGCAGACAAACGACTGCCAGTGTCGCACGCGCTGTCGCAGAATTCGCAACATAAGGCAAACAGAGAAAAGGGATTGGCAGCAGATAATCGATTCCATTGAGACTTGGTGCGGCATGAACATTACTGGGACTGCACGGCAATTCGTTGCGGCCTGAATCAGTCCGTTCCATTTGTTCAAGCGTTAATGAACCGTATGGCTTACCTTCAGAAACGTCGATGACGCGAAACTGTTTGCCTGCAATTGATATTTCACTTCCCGTCGAGACACGCAGGTCAAAATCTCTGGAAGAATCAGGATGCATCACACAGATTGTCCCGCGGATGCCGCGTTGCTGGTCAGCATTGCTATCTTCAAAAGTTTCCTCCCAAACATTCGCCAAACCTACACGCACCTGGTCTAAATCAAGTACTGCGTTCTCCAGCAAGTTGAAACAACCTGCGTTCTGTTCGATGATTGGTTTTTCGTTCTGTGTCATAATCGTCAATAATAACTGTAGATACTTGCAGATTGAACCCAGCCTGAAAAATCTTATTTATCTGGGTAATACTGGCTGTAGCTATTAGAATAAAGCTCGGATTATACTTTTTTAACTTTTACCCTTCCCTTTTTACCTCAAGAGACGATAAAATGGGAGGATGGGCAATTGCACGATTGCCCTCATTCCGCGTTTAACCGCATACTTTCCTACCTCTTAAAACTGAACCGGACGAATATCATGTGCGCCCGATTTATCACTCTTTTTACACCGTTTTTGTTTTCTGTAATTACACCGTTAATTCTGCATGCTGCGGAACCGACCAAAGCGGAACAGGAAGCTTTTTTTGAAAAGCATGTTCGACCTGTGCTTGTCGAAAAATGCCAGAGTTGTCACGGGAAAGAAAAACAGTGGGCAGAGCTTCGGCTCGATTCTCGAAAAAGTATGATTAAAGGGGGCGAGTCCGGTCCGGCGATTGTACCTGGTGATGCCACACAAAGTATGATCATCGCTGCGATTCGTCACTCTGACGAGGCTTCGGAAATGCCTCCTGAAGAGGATAAGTTAGCCGATGAGCATATTGCGAATCTTACTCGCTGGATAGAAATGGGAGCCTATTGGCCTGAGTCAGATGTTGTCGAAGAAGAAGTTGATTACTTCACGCAAGCCAAAACTCACTGGGCTTTTTTGCCTGTTCGAAAACCGAATATTCCTGACCTTCCAGAAGGTTATCGCAGCAGTAATGCAATTGATCATTTCATCGCCCGCAAACTGAAACAGGCGAATCTGAAACAATCACCCCCCGCAGATTCACGAACGCTGCTACGTCGCCTGTCTTACGATATAACAGGCCTTCCCGCAGAATACGAAATGCTTGAAGGATTCAGTAATAATCCCACGAAAGAAAATTACGCAGGGCAGGTCGATAAATTACTTGCATCTGTTACCTACGGACAAAAGTGGGGGCGCTACTGGCTCGATTTGGCTCGCTATGCTGATACGAAAGGGTACGTATTTCAGGAGGAACGCCGGTATCCGTTTTCCTACACCTACCGCGATTATGTAATTGAATCCCTCAATGAAGATTTGCCTTACGATCAGTTTATTCGCGAACAGTTGGCAGCCGATTTGCTTCCTCAGAAAAGAAGTCCCAAAGCACTGGCTGCTCTCGGTTTTTTAACGGTCGGGCCGCGATTTCTGAACAGAAAACCGGATATCTATGATGATCGGATCGATGTGACGATTCGTGGTTTACAAGGGTTAACAATTGCGTGTGCCCGTTGCCACAATCATAAATATGATCCCATTAACATGGCCGATTACTATTCGTTGTATGGCGTTTTCGATAGTTCTGTTGAGCCGTCACAATTGCCACAAATTGGGGAACCGGCTGACAAAAAAGCTCATGCTGAATATCTTCGGCAAACCGAAAAACTTAAAAAAGATGTTGTTGAATACGATAAGAAAACAGCAGTTGCGATCAACAAGGAAGTACGCTCTCATTTCGAACATTATCTGCATGCACTGGTTAAAAAGACCGGTCATAAAACAGGAGACTACAAACCGGAAGGGAAGTACGAAATTCGAAATCGGGTTCGAGATCAATGGGCTCGTTATCTGGTAGCACGCAAAGCCGATGATCCTGTCTTTGGAATACTCGTTCAGCTTTCTAAATTGAAAGACGCACAGTTTGCAATCAAATCAAACGATCTGCTTGAAACGGTTTTCAAGCAGGTAGAAGAAGGTAAGTATGCCGCTAACAATGTTCTTGTTTCACGGCTGAAAAAAAACAGACCGGCAAATATTTTTGATCTGGTGAAATTGTACGGAACTCTGTCTCGAGAGGCATTAACTGATTTGCAGAAAAAACCGGAAGCGGATCGAGCCGCCTGGCAACAGATTCGTCAGGCGTTTGAAGCGACAGGGACACCGGGGGCGTATACGCAGGATGATGTGGTTGGAGTTTTTAATAACAGAGAGCGGGCAGCCCATCGTAATCTCGAAAAAAAGATTATTGCCTTGATGACAACATCACCCGGTTCCCCGCCTCGCGCGATGGTGCTGAACGATAAGCCGAAACCGGTCACACCTGTAATCTTTAAACGTGGCAATCCAGGTGCACGTGGCGAGAAGGTTCCCAGACGGTTTCTGGAAGTTTTTTCGAATATTCGCAAAGAACCGTTCAGCGAAAAATCGAGCGGACGTCTGGGATTGGCTGAGGCCATTTCAAGTCCTGATAATCCACTCACGGCCAGAGTGTTGGTTAATCGAATCTGGATGCAGATGATCGGCAGACCACTTGTTGCCAGTGCAAGCGATTTCGGTTTGCGGACCAAGCCTCCTACGCATCCTGAACTGCTCGATTATCTTTCTGCGGAATTTGTTGCCCATAACTGGTCGATCAAATGGCTCATTCGGGAAATTGCCCTGTCAGAAACATATCGCCAAAGCAGCCTGGCAAATGAAGCGGGCTTGCAGGCAGACCCCAAGAACAGTCTTGTCTGGCGAATGAATCGCAAACGGATGACTTTCGAAGGGATGCGCGATGCGATGCTTTCCAGTGCAGGTCTGTTAAACACTAAATTGAACGGTCGAGCCGAGCCATTGGAAGGAAACTCTCCCACTCATCGAAGAGCCGTTTATGGTTTTATTGATCGCAATAATGTTTCGCAGCTACTTCGAACTTTTGATGTCGCCAGTCCAAGTGTCAGCGTTTCTCAAAGACCTCATACAACGGTTCCGCAGCAGGCACTGTTCGCAATGAATTCTCCATTTGTCATGTCGCTGGCAGAAACGATTACCAAATCGGTTGATACACAAAAAAAACTCCCTGCCATCAAACAGTTGTATCAAAAAATATATCGCCGCGATCCTGACGAAGATGAAACTCGCTGGTGTAAAGAATTTATTGAAAGTGAATCTGAAGATAAAAACGCCTGGCAGCAACTGGCACAGGCGTTGCTGTTGAGTAATGAGTTTATGTTTGTTGATTGATGATTTGCGGGTGAATCAGTTGCGTAGGCTGGGGCATGGCCCAGCACGGCTGGTTCATACTGATAGCCGTAGCCAAACTGACATATTTCTAAAATTTGCGACCCGTTCGCAAGCTTTTACTGTTAGTAATATAGAGGTGAAAAATGTACGATATTCATTATTCCAGACGTAATATGCTCCAGCGATGTGGTATGGGCTTCGGTGCGATTTCTCTGGCGACGATGCTGCAGGATCAGCAGGCTCACGGAGCGGTTGAAAATCCGATGGCTCCCAAACAGCCTCATTTTCCCGGCAAGGCAAAGCATGTTATTCATATTTTTCTCAACGGTGGTGCGTCTCAGGTTGATACGTTCGATCCCAAGCCTGCTCTGAAAAAATGGGCTGGTAAATCTCTTGCAGGTGGAAATTTTCGGACCGAACGTAAAACCGGTTCGGTGATGGATACACCATTTAAGTTCAAAAAATATGGTGAAAGTGGCATCGAAGTAAGTGAGATATTTTCTCACCTGGGGGAATGTGTGGATGAGATGAGCTTCATCCGTTCCATGCATACTAATGTTCCCAATCATGAACCTTCTTTGATGATGATGAACTGTGGAGAAATCCGTTCCCTGCGTCCGAGTATGGGGTCCTGGGTTACTTACGGACTTGGAACAGAGAATCAGAATCTTCCCGGCTTTATTGTAATGTGCCCCGGCGGGATGCCTATTACGGAATCTGCGAACTGGCGTTCCGCTTTTTTACCCGGTGCGTATCAGGGGACACATATCGATACCAAATCGACTAAAGTGGAAGACCTGATCGAGAATATTCGCAATCCCAAAATTCCTTATTCAAAGCAGCGTAAGCAACTCGATCTTATGCAAAAGCTGAATCAGAAGCACTTCGCACCCAGGGCGGAAGATGGTCAGCTCGAATCGCGCATTCAGTCTTTTGAACTGGCTTACCGCATGCAGATGGAAGCGACCGATGTCTTCGATACGACTCGCGAACCGAAGCACATTCAGGAAATGTACGGCAAAGGAATCCATGCCCGGCAATGTTTAATTGCCCGTAAGCTTGTGGAAAAAGGTGTCCGCTTTGTGCAGCTTTGGCATGGAGCCGGGCAGCCGTGGGACAGTCACGACGATCTCGAAATTCAACATCGCAAATTGGCCGGGCAGTGCGATCAGCCGATCGCTGCCCTTATTAAAGATTTAAAGCAACGGGGACTGCTTGATGAAACTCTCATTATTTGCAGCGGCGAATTTGGTCGCACTCCTGTTGTCGAATTGCCAACTGCAGGGTCTAATGCCGGGAAGATCAACGGGCGGGATCACAACCATTACGGATTTACGACATGGCTTGCCGGCGGGGGAGTCAAAGGAGGATTCGTTCACGGTGCGACAGACGAATTCGGCTTCCGGGCAGTCGAAAACAAGGTGCATGTCCACGATTTGCAGGCAACAATCATGCATTTGCTCGGGTTCGATCATGAACGGCTCACCTTCCTGTATTCCGGTCGCGAGTACCGTTTAACCGATCTTGAAGGCAAATTAGTACCAGAAATTCTGGCATAACTGGTAATGTTCGGTTAATATTGAAGCAGATTTCATCTGATGTCGATGAATATCAGGTGAGGGAATTTGCAATTTTTGAGGCCGTTGGCGCTCAAAACCGGCGTTTCGCTTCACCAATGTTGTCGCAGCGACATCGGACGTCGTCTACGTAGTATTAAACTCCGTATGGTACAACAATCGATTTGTTGTCAGCCGCATGAGGGCTCGATTTCATTTTATCGGTCTGTTGTTTTATTAAGACGTTCGGTTCTGGTATGAGTTCTCGTCAATCCCATTTTTGTCAAACCATTGCTTCAAGGTTCAGGATTCTTTACTGCGTAGCGGTACTGTTATGGATTGCAGCTGCTCTGGTCCGCCTGAGCGTTCGTGATTTAAGCCCTTTTTCTTTTGTGACGGTACTCTATTATGTCTCGCCGGGGGTTTTGTTGTTCCTCTCTGCGGGCCTGCTGATGTTTCTTGCAGGCGCAATTCGCAAGTATCGCCTGGCTGCAACCTGGGGCATGCTGGCTGTCGTTGTCGCTCACTGTGCGGGGTCTCATCAGGTGTTTTCCGTGCAACAGACAGATTCAGCCCGGCAACATAAAACTTACCATTTGTTGCTTTGGAATATCTGCCACGGTCGGCACGGATGGGAAAACATTGCCGAGGAAATTAACAGGCATCAGGCAGATATCATCGCGCTGGTTGAAGCCGGGGCCCCGTCCGAAGAAATGCGTGCTTTTTGGAAAAAGCACGTTCCTGGTTATGACATTTCTTTTCTGGGAGGAGAAATGGTGCTGTTGACCAAAGGCAACTCGACTGCGGTGCGAGCCAGAAAAATTGGAAGGCAAGGTCAGGTTCGCGAAGTCGATCTCATCCTCGATGGTCATTCGCTGACAACGATGGTGGTCGACATTCACGGTCGACCCGATTTGCCGCGAGGAGAATCAATCCGAGATCTGGCCAATTTACTGAAGACTCGACAGGCTCAACCGGTACTCATCGCAGGCGATTTCAACACTCCCAGCGAATCGCCATTATTTCAACCGCTTCATCGTCAAAGTATAAATGCTTTTGAAGTTGCAGGGCAGGGATATTCTCCCACATGGCCCTGGGTTCTTCCCGTTTTGGTGCTTGATCAAATCTGGGGCAACGACCATATACGATTTGATTGTTGTCACACCGTTTGGTCGAATGCATCTGATCACAGTGCGGTGATTTCAGAATTTCATTTCGAATAGTCGTGGCTATGTGCGCTAAGTTAAAGCGTAAAGGGCAGTAATTACTGTTGTCACATGCAGTTTGAACACTTTCCATGAGAGGATTTTGAAATGGCGTGCCGTGGAGTTCATTTTGCTCTTTCAGGTGAAGAGCAATTAAAGATGGCTGAACTTACGAAATCTCAGAAGGTGTTTTAAAAATCAATTCTTCATGATGGCGAGCCGCTTTGACATTAATGCAATCATTGCAATGTAAGTCAACGCTTCGCTTGACTCGGTTGTTTTTTCGTAATCTTTACTGTGTCGTCGATAGCGTCCGAGCCAGGCAAAGGTACGCTCAACGATCCAACGCTTGGGCAAGACAAC
>WFOZ01000886.1 GCA_015487825.1 Planctomycetaceae bacterium | reverse complement strand
TTGTAATACTTCCGGATTCGGTTTTTCGCGATAGGTATTGACCAGAAACTCAAAAATATTTTCGATCCCCGGACCGGAAAGAACGCGTTCCCAGGAAACATGCTGATATTTATTTCGTAAAAAGCTGAGCAGCGCATCTTCTTCATAAGACTGCGGCGAGAAATCGGCGTGTCCTCCTTCGCTGGCAAAAGGGTGATACCACTTGCCGTACCAGACACCCGCTTCCCCCAGACCGGTTCCGGCTGCAATCACACCGCGATTGCCCGCCACAATTTCCCCCTTGTCGATACAGTGCAGGTCTTGTTCTGTCAGATTATCCAGCGACCAGGCCATCGCTTCAAGATCGTTGACAATTCGTACCAGCGGGCTGCCTATCAACTCAGCCAGTTCTGCTTCATCCACTTGCCAGGGGAGATTGATCGTTTCACATCGCCCTGCACTGACCGGCCCGGCCACTCCAAAACAGGCGGCGTTAATTTGAAGGTTGTGATCTGCCAGAAATTCTGTGAGGATCTCTTTCAGGCAGGAGTAATCTTGTGAAACAAAGGTTCGTTCATGCACCGGGATGCGTGGCGAGTGAGATTCAAAAATCGCAATCGTCGTTTTCGTTCCACCAATATCTCCGGCCAGTAGCATAGTTGTTCCTGTATATTTATCGTTGAACAGGCAGCTCAAAATGTTCTCACCCTGCAGTCGCCTTCTCCCTGCAATGAAACAGCTGCAGTACCGTCATCAGCGAATCACCTCACCGATTATTTTTCGCCGGAGATTCCCTGCCCTAAGACTGAATCAACAGGTCTTATCTCGTAAATACCGACACCAAACAGGAAGGATCTCCAATACTCGAGAAAGAATTCCAGCCCGCTGCATAAGCAAAACCCATTCAGGCAGCGGGTCTGAAATTCGTATCATGTCAGATACGACTAACAAATCCTGAATCCAAAAATTTCCTGCCGATTTTGCGAGGTACTTCAATGATAAGATACAAAGAAAGTTTTTTAAGTAAAGAGCATTTGCAAATCTTCCTGCGTCAGGTTTTTCAGCAGGCGGGAATTCTCGGAAAGAATTGCATCGGCCAGTTTCCGTTTATTTTTTTGAAGCTCTGCAATTTTTTCTTCGATAGTGCCTCGAGCGATAAGACGATAAGCGAAGACATTTTTTGTTTGTCCAAGACGGTGAGCCCGGTCAATTGCCTGCGCTTCAACAGCCGGGTTCCACCACGGATCGAGCAGAAAGACATAGCCGGCTGCAGTCAGATTTAAACCAAGGCCCCCAGCTTTGAGGCTGATGAGAAAAATCGGCATCTCTACATCATCCTGAAACGATTGTACAACAGCATCGCGATTCTTCGTACTGCCATCGAGATAGACATAAGGAAGATTGTGTTTATCCAGATGCTCTTTAACAATAGCCAGCAACGAGGTGAACTGCGAGAAGACAAGCGTTTTATGTCCTTCTTCCTTCAGTTCTTTAAGATGGTCGACCAGGATATCAATCTTTGCAGAAGGTTCTCCAGATTTTGATTTATCAAGAAGCCCGGGATGACAGGCGGCTTGCCGTAAACGAAGCAATGCTTCCAAAACATGCATTTTCGTTTTCCCCAGTCCTTTTTCTTCGACAGAAGAGAAAATGGACTGGCGATAGTAATCGCGAAGTTCGTTGTACGTTTTCTGTTCAGATTCACTGAATTCGCAGTACAGAGTCTCTTCCACGCGATCAGGCAGATCTTTGGCTACTTTTTCTTTTGTGCGTCTGAGAACAAAAGGTTTCAGCCCTCCTGCAACAGCTGCGGTCAGCCGATTAGTATCGGTTTCGTTGCTCAGAGATTTGAAAACGGAACTTCTGCCAAGCAAACCGGGATTCAGAAACTCGAAAATGGACCACATATCTCCCAGATGATTTTCGATAGGCGTACCACTCAAAGCCAGACGCTGTCTGCCGCGAAGAAGCCTTGTCGCCTTGGCAACCTGTGAGCCCGGATTTTTAATCGCCTGAGCCTCGTCCAGAATAATGCAATCAAACTGCTGATCTTTCAACGCAACGATATCCCGCCGCAACGTTGCATAAGTCACCAGGATGACATCATTTTTTTGAAATTGGTCGCGTAATTCCGCCCTCTCGCTACCGGAGTATTCCAACGACTTCAGATGAGGCGTAAAACGTTCCATCTCCCGCCGCCAGTTGAAAAGCAGCGATTTAGGAACGACAATTAAACTCGGATCGTGTTCTGGTTTTGTATCGTACCGCTGAGAAAGAAACGCAAGCACCTGGACCGTTTTTCCCAGCCCCATATCATCCGCCAGGCATCCACCGAATTGGAATTCTTCGAGAAATGTCAACCAGCCAAGTCCCTCTCGCTGGTAATCCCGAAGTTCTCCCTTAAACGATTCCGGCTCGTAAACCGGCTCGACACCATTGAAATCCGCCAGCTTTTTTTGCCAGGCGATAAATTTCTCATCGAAGTTGACATTCGGCTGAGTTGCCAGCAGAGCATCAACAAGAGCTGCCTGGGCACTGGAAAACCGTAAAGCCGATTCGCCATCGGTTTCCGCCAGACTTAACAATACGCCAAAACGTTCTTTCCATTCTTCAGGAATAAAGCCGATTGAGCCATCAGAGAGCTGAATCGTTCGATCCCCTCTGGCAAGGGCAGAAAGTAAGCTCGGTACAGAAACCTGCAATGCGCCGTACTCAACACTACCAGTGACATCAAACCAGTCAATTCCCGATTCCACACGGAAGGCGATTTCGCCCGGTTGACGAAAAGGTTTGTCATCGGAAAGAATTTCCCAGCCCGATTCAAATAGCCCACGGAGGATACCTGTCAACTCTCGTAATGGAACCTGCAAGTCATGCTTGTTACCGCCCCGGTCATCAATACGCTGAGTACCCAACTCCTGTAGTTGCGCCCAGAATTCTTTTTCTTTTTTCATATCGCGAACAACACAAGCCTGCTCATCTTTCAACGAAAGTGCCCAGCTGTGCGCAGAACCCCGTACGAGAAGTTCGCCATATTTGAATTCGACATCGGCTTGAATACGATCTTTGGGGATCGCTCCTCTTTTTGAAGAAGGTGTAAAAAGTTTGATGCGAGGTTTGGGCTCAACAATTCGTTCTTCCAGCTTCCATTGCTCAGGCAACTGCAGACGCGGCAGGCTTGGCAGAGTCATTAACTCATGCACAACCAACTGCCCTTCAGCTTCACTGAATCTGGGAAGGTCATGATTTCGATGAGCTTTGACCCATTCGAAAACAGAAAAATCTTCCAGAGATTCAATCACTGTTCCCAAAATAGCCCAGCCACCTTCAACCAGTAAGTCGGCATCCTGTAGCGGCATCGATTCTTCTTCTCGCATCAAACGGGGCACAATTTGCCAACCGGTTGAAGAATCCTCGGACTCGGAAGCTGTTGTCTCCATTGCCAGGCCAAGTTGCCAGGGCTCTGCTGTTCCCCACGTGAGAGGATCGGACATCCTTTCGCCATCCAGCAACAGACGCAGCCTTCCGGTACTGCACATACGAGGCAGAAGAATTTCGGAAAGAGAATGAGGTACACGAAAACGGTTCGGCAAGTGCTGGTTCAATGGGTTTCCCATTGGCTTTGCCGCCCCGGAACGATCCTGAATTCCTCCCAGCAAATGGGCAAGAATAGCACGGTCATCCGCATCGGGAAGATTTTCCAGACCACTCGCCTTCAATTTGAGCGGTTTGATTTTCCCCCAGCCACCAGTTGCCCGCCGCTGACATTCAACAATCTGTAAAACCAAATGACCGGTTTTCCAGCTCTCCTGGACATCAATCTGGTAAGTAACTTCGTAAGAAGATGATTTTGTTTCGTTAACAATATCGCGAACTCGCATCTGCTCTCGAATGGCGTGCAGTTTCTCCTGCCATTCCTGTTTTTTGGCAGGTCGCTCAACCAAAGCGGTCGTCCCGCTTTTAGGGCTGCGTTTTTTCGTAGAGAAGTCGATCGGGGGAAAATAAGCCTCATCATCGAATTCTTCATCCCAGTCTTCTGTTAAGGCAGTACTGGCTTCCGGAATAAACGCAGGAATATGCCCCGGGCGCGGTGCTCCAGTCAGATATCCTTCTTCATCAATTGCAAGTATTGTCGCCCAGACATATTTCGTTGTCGAGGCGCGCTTTGTCCCCGCTACCGAACTGCAATGCAATTCCAGATTGCCCTCATTGCGGTGCAAATGGATAGAATGCTCCGCACCATCACGCACGACCGCGTAAACATCATCAGCCGTAATATGAGTGATCGATACTCTTCCATCCTTCAGATACGCTGCCCCTCGAAATCGAACATCCGCCCGAAATTGAGATTCCAAAATCTCCGCTAACGCCACATCTACCTCCGAAAACTCTGGGAAAAACACCAGAGATCTATCCACTATATAATGTTTTTAACTCTTTTTATTGACAAACCATCTCCCGGACATTCAGAGACAGCAACGCTTTCGATACAGGCGTTCCCTCTGATCAACATGAAGCGGGGATGAACTGGTAAGCGTATCGCAGATAAGCTGTTTTGAACAGGGACGATTTTTAAAATCAACGCAAAGCCCCAAGATTGCCACTCTCTTCAGCTAAATTGGTTCATTTTCGAGAATCAATCCAGACATCAATCTGCTCTTCCAGGACATCCAGTGTAACGGCTCCATGATTTAGGACCGCTTCATGGAATTCGCGGATGTCGAATTGATTGCCGAGTTTTTTCTCTGCTCGCTGTCGTAACTCCTGGATTTTCAACTCTCCGATTTTATAAGCCAGCGCCTGTCCCGGCCAGGCGATGTAGCGATCAACTTCGTTGACGATATCGAGCTGGGATTTCGCAGTGTTTTCCAGAAACAGGTCAATGGCCTGTTGTCGCGACCAGCCGAGCGAATGCATGCCGGTATCGACAACCAGCCGGATTGCTCGCCACATTTCGTAAGTCAGTTGACCAAACCGGGAATAAGGGTCCTGATACAAACCCAAATCCGCCCCGAGAGATTCGCTGTACAAACCCCAGCCTTCAACAAATGCGGTGTAGCCGCCAAAGCGACGGAATGCGGGCAGGTCTTCCAGTTCCATCGCCAACGCAATCTGCAAATGATGCCCCGGCACCGCTTCGTGCAGTGAAAGAACTTCAATCGTGTACTTCGGGCGTTGCTCCGGCTTGTAGAGGTTGAAGAAATAACTCCCCGCCCGCGAACCATCAGCAGCAGGGCCACGGTAATAAGCTGCGGTTGTATCAGGCGCGATGGAAGCCGGAATCCGTTCGACTCCGTAAGGCATACGAGGCAGCTTTTTGAACAGCTTTACCAGTTGCGGATCGACTCGCTTGCAAACGGCCTGCACCGCCTGAAACAGATCATTTTCATTCCTGTAATAAAATTGGGGATCGGTCCGCAGATGTTCCAGAAATTCTCGAAAACTTCCCTCGAATTTTACCTCCCGCATAATTTTTTCCATCTCGCTACGAATCCGCTTCACTTCAGAAAGGCCGATTCCATGGATTTGCTGCGGAGTCAATTCTGTTGTCGTATAATAACGGGCACGATAGGCATAAAAGTTTTGACCATCTGGAATTTGTGAAACGCCAACTTTTTCAAAACAGGCAGGCAGGTAAGAGTCGTTAAAAAACTTTTCAAATCTTTTGAAGCCGGGAACAACAACATCGCGAATGGCCGCTTTCGCTTCAGTCTGCAGACGGGTTGCTGTTTTTTCATCAATAGAATCGGAGATAGCCCGAAATGGTTTATAAAACAGACTTTTATGTGGATCGTCGACAATCTGCCTGCGAATCTGTGCCGGCACCCGTTTCATAACAACATGAGCATGAACAATTTTGTGATCAATTCCCTGCTGCATCATCGCGATTGTCTGATTCATATAAGTATCGAACGTTCGCAGCCTCGCGATCCAGTCTTCATAATCCTTGACGGTGCGAAAAGAGAGGGCATCAGCTGTTTCATTTTCGGTCTGAATACCTCCCCGCTGATTCAAAGGGACAAACCGCCAGCGATACGGCCAGCCTTCAACTTCCATCGCAATTTTTCGCTGGAACAATCGATAATTGATTTGGTCCTCTTCGGTTAAAGAAGCACGATCAATATCACGAAGCCGTTCGAGTAACTGCTGACGATACGCATGCCGCCTGGAGAATGCTTTTTCGCTCAGATCGGGCCAACGCTCGTTGTAACGCTTATCCCCCAGGTAACTCGCACTGACCGGCTGCTGACGCAAATGCCACTCCCAGTGATCATCCAGTATCTGATGAAATTTTTCAGTGACAGACTTATCCGCTGCTTCCGATGAATCTACCGGAAACTGCCCGAAAAATACCGTAAAAAGTACCAATGTGATACGCATTTAATGCCCCTTGGGGGGAGAATAAAGTGTCAAAACATACCCGC